>CACZRD010000123.1 GCA_902783545.1 uncultured Bacteroidales bacterium | reverse complement strand
GAAGCGTTCCTGTACAAACTCGTTCCGCAACTGATAGAGGATATGGGTGAAGCATATCCCGAACTCATCAAGCAGCAGGCACAGATCACACCGGTCATCAAGAGCGAGGAAGAGGCGTTCTTGCGTACGCTGGACAAAGGTATCACACTGCTCGACAAACTGATGGCGGATGCGCGTAATGCCAAGAAGACAGAGATCAGCGGTGTGGATGTATTTACCCTGAAAGATACCTACGGCTTCCCGCTTGACTTGACCGAACTGATTCTTCGTGAGAATGGATTCACCACCAACGAGGAGGAGTATAACCGCGCTCTGGAGCACCAGAAAGAGATGGGACGTTCAGCCAACAAGCAAGATCTGGGTGACTGGAATGTTCTCCGCGAGGGCGACACAGAGTTCGTTGGCTACGACGAGCTGGAAGTAGAGACGCAGATCCTCCGTTACCGTCAGGTCAGCCAGAAAGGCAAAACGTTCTATCAGGTTGTACTCAGCAAGACGCCGTTCTACGCCGAGATGGGCGGTGAGGTCGGAGACACCGGAACGCTAACAGCTAATGGCCAACAGCTAACGGCCAAGATTATTGATACAAAGCGTGAGAATGGACTGCCGGTACATATTATGACTGAACTGCCGGAGCAGCTGATAGCCAATGACCAAAAGCTAACAGCCAAAGTCGATGCCGAGCGTCGTCAGGCTATTGCTTGCAACCACTCGGCTACGCATATCATCCACTACGCACTGCGTCAGGTACTCGGCGAGCATGTGGAGCAGAAGGGATCGTACGTGTCGCCTGATTCGTTGCGCTTTGACTTCAGCCACTTCCAGAAAGTGTCGCCTGAAGAACTGCGTAAGGTGGAGATTCTTGCCAACCAACTCATCCGTCAGGACTTGCATCTTGAGGAGAGCCGCCACACACCTATCGCCAAGGCGAAAGAGATGGGCGCAATGGCGCTGTTCGGCGAGAAGTACGGCGATGACGTGCGTGTCATCAAGTATGGCCCGAGTATAGAGCTCTGCGGCGGATGCCATGTCTCGTCAACAGGTCGTATAGGTGCGGTGCGCATTGTCATGGAGACCTCTGTTGCAGCCGGTATCCGTCGTATAGAAGCTGTCACAGCTGTCAAGGCGGATGAACTCTACTATGGTGCACAAGACCTGCTCAACGGATTGAAAGCGCTGTTCAACAACGCGCCGGATCTGACAGCAGCTATCCATAAGTTCATCGACGAGAATGCCGGATTGAAGAAGCAGGTCGAGAACTTCATGGCAGAGAAGATCGAGCGTTACCGTGACGAACTGATCAGTCGTGCCGAGGACTTCGGTGACATCAAACTCGTTCGTCTGGAAGGCGAGCATAACCCCGAGATGCTTCGCGGCGTGATGCCTCTGCTGCGCGGTAAGTTCACGGATGTCAAGTTCGCTGTAGTAGCTGCCACGCAGTTCGAGAGCAAACCGACGATAGCCGTGTTCCTCTCGCAGCCGCTGGTGGACGAGGGCAAGAATGCCGGTGCGATGATCAAGTCTGCTGCCAAGCTCATCCAAGGCGGCGGCGGTGGTCAGCCCTGGATGGCTACAGCCGGCGGACGTGATGTCAACGGACTGCCGCAAGCCATGGAGGAATTGCTGAATAGTCTTCGGTGATTAAAATGCCCCAATGGTAAATGATAAAATGAACAAATGAAATTGCTCACCTCATATCTGCCGGAAAAGATGCGTTCTGCTGTACGTTTTCTGATTGTCGGAACGACCGGCGCTGTGGTGCAGACATGGTTCTTCATGGCTGCGTTGTGGGCATTTGACGAACCGGGAAAAGGCGTATTGCTTTATTACGTCGCGTTCGGAATAGGGTATGTGTTGGAGATGATACCGAATTACGTGTTCTCCAACTGGTACACGTTCGGCACACATCCTAACTGGAAGAATGCCGGAGGGTTCTTGCTGGCGCGTGCGATCAATCTGGTTATACAGTTCGCTCTGTTGCCGCTGATGCTCAGTTGGTTGTCATCGTGGCGTGACGATCTGATCAGCCTGCTGGTTATCTTCATCGCCGGATGTATCAACTACCTGACATGTCTGCTGTTCTTCAAGAAACCCAAACAAGAATAATTAAAATATACGAATATGAAGCCGTTAATCTTATCCGTACTATTGAGTATGACGAGTCTCGCCGTTATGGCGCAGACGCCGGAAGTCGGCAGTGACTCGTTGAGTATGCACCGTGCAGCCGCACAGCAAGACTCGCTTGGCACCGTGCTTTACAGCAAAGGTCAGTTCACCGAGGCACAACGTTGCTTCCGTGAAGCAGCCGGTTGGCGCAAGCGTCTGTTAGGTCGTCGCTCGACGGCGTATCTGCGCTCGGTGACGTACCTCGCATCGTCGTACCTGCAGTCCGGTGATGTGAAGCAGGCTATTGCCGTCGGTGACAGTCTGATTCAGCTGATCACGGACTCTGTGTCGCCGAACTATGCCGACCTGTACGATGTCTATACCAACCAGATGTACTGCTACTATGCGTTGCGTAAGCTGGACAAAGCCATCGAGTATGCGCATAAGGCGGTGGATGTGCTGGAACGTCAGGATAAGATGTACGTTCACTCCTATGTGCACGCGCTTTCTAATCTCGGCTACTGCCTTGATGTCGCCAAGCGCAACGATGAGGCGAAGCGTTATCTGGATCATGCTGTAGCGATTGCCAACGATTCGCTCAAGCCTACGGATAATGCTACGCTGGAGGTGATGAACTCACAGGCGTACAACTACTCCTACCGCGGCGATTACGGCAAGGCGATAGAGATCATGTACGAGGTCGTCAAACGTACGAAACAGGTTGCTCCTGAATCCCCGAACCTCGCCATCCGTATGGCGGCGCTGTCATACTTCTATGCTGCTATCGAGAACTACGACGATGCCATCCAAGTGACGAAAGAGGTGCTGCCGCTCTACAAGAAGTTCTACGGCGAGAACTCGTTCAACTACAATGATCTGTGCCAGCGTCTGGGTAACTACTACCGCGAGTCGGGTAGGGTGACCGAAGCACTGCCTTATCACCAGCGTGCCGTGGAAGTTGCGGAAAAGACCTACGGCAAAGACCATCGCGAATATGCGTTGGCATTAGGCAACCTGGCTGCTGACTACCATCACTTGGCAATCGACGATAAGCCGTCAGCCATCAGCAATCCGCTGGACTCGGCATTGGCGCTCTATACCGAGGCTGTCAAGGTCATGCAGCGTGCAGACCTGGAGGCGTCGCTTATTCTGGAGTTTAACATCACCAACGTTCTTGCCGATGCCGGACGCTATGAGGAGGCTTTGCCACAAGCGGAGCAGATCGTCAAGACGTTCCGCGACTCGGT
>CACZRD010000122.1 GCA_902783545.1 uncultured Bacteroidales bacterium | reverse complement strand
TCCAACGGCAAGACCGTCGTCAAAGAGTGGCTATACGAGCTGCTCAAGGATGACTACCGCATTGTGCGTTCACCCAAATCCTACAACTCGCAGATTGGTGTGCCGCTTTCTGTTTGGCAACTGAACGCCGATACCCAGCTTGCTATCTTTGAGGCGGGAATTTCTCTCCCGGGCGAGATGCAGCGACTCGAACCGATCATCCGTCCTACCCTTGGTGTCGTCACTTACATCGGTGAGGAGCATGGCGAGAACTTCCCGAACCTCGAAGCCAAACGCGCCGAGAAGATGAAACTCTTTGCGCATTGCGAGCAAGTAATCGAAGATCCCACGCACCAGAACGTACGCACCTGTGCTGCCGTTATGCGGGCGCTGGGTTATGATGAGGATACAATCTCTCGTCGCATCCTCCAGCAGACCCACGAGACAGTCATGCGTGTCAACCTCACTGCCCTGGTGGATAATGTCCGTTACTTCCGCTCGCTCCTGAAACCTACGACCAAACTCACCTGCATGGTCAAAGCTTTCGCCTATGGCGCAGGCAGTCTGGAGGTCAGCCGAGCTCTGCAAGCCGCCAATGTGGCGGATTATTTGGCAGTAGCTGTTGCCGATGAAGGTGTCGAACTGCGTCGCGCAGGTATCACGCTGCCTGTCATCATCATGGACCCCGAGGTAGCCGCTATGAACCTCATCCTTGAGAACAACCTTGAACCGAACGTATATTCGTTCGCCTCACTCGAGCAGGTCATCACTGCTGCAACGGAGAAAGGTCTCGAAGATTACCCCATACACATCAAGATTGACTCCGGCATGCATCGCCTCGGCTTCTATCTGGAGGAACTGCCGCGACTGATTGAGCGCCTGCAATCCCAACACGTCGTTCGTGTACGTTCGGTCTTCTCGCACCTCGCCGGCAGCGACGAAGCGCAGTTCGATGCGTTCACGATGGAGCAGATCCATTACTTCAAGCAGTGTGCCGATACCCTGCAAAGCCAACTCGATTACCCGATCATCCGCCACATCTGCAACTCCGCCGGAATTGAGCGCTTCACTCCCTACCAGTTCGATATGTGTCGCCTTGGTATAGGTCTGTATGGTATCTCATTCAACGGCGCTCAACTCCGTAACGTTTGCTCATTACTGACAACCATCCTCTCCGTCAAGACCGTCCGTGCGGGCGAGACTATCGGTTACGGTCGTCACACTACCCTTACCGAAGATCGTCAGATCGCCGTTATCCCTATCGGTTATGCTGACGGCTTCGACCGGCGTTTCTCGAACTATGGCGGCGAGGTTATCGTGCGCGGCAAACGCTGCCCCGTTGTCGGCAATGTCTGCATGGATCAGGCGATGGTCGATGTCACCGGCACAGACGCTCACGTAGGCGACTCTGTCGAGGTCTTTGGCGAACGACTGCCTCTCCAGGAACTCTCCGACCGCCTTGGTACGATCCCATACGAAGTCCTTACCTCCGTCTCCCGCCGCGTTCAGCGCGTCTATTACTATGATTAAGTGTGAAAATCTCTCTATAGGCTACGGCGCTCGTGTCATCCAACACGATCTCTCCTTTACCCTTCCTGACGGCGAACTCGTCGCCTTGCTTGGTGCGAACGGTTGTGGCAAATCCACGCTGCTCCGTACCCTCGCCGGCCTCCAACCACCCCTTGCTGGTTCATACAGTCTTTTGTCTTTGAGCGGTACAGGTCTTTTGTCTTTGAGCGAGCAAAGCGAGCGGTCTAAACTAATAGCATTGGTTCTCACCGAGCGCCTTAGTGTCGAGAGTGCCACCGTACGCGATGTTGTAGCTATGGGACGTTATCCCTATACCTCCTTCCTCGGTACGCTCACCGCCGCCGACCACCGCATCGTCAACGAAGCCATGGAGCAAGTTGGAGTAGCCGACCTCGCTGACTCCTTCTACAACGATCACTCCGACGGCGAGAAACAACGTATCCTCATCGCCAAAGCACTCGCCCAACAGACACCCGTCATCCTCCTCGACGAACCCACAGCACATCTCGACTTGCCTTCGCGCATCAAGACACTCAACCTCTTGCGCGACATAGCACACACTCAAAACAAAACCATCCTCATCTCTACCCACGAACTCGAACTCGCCATGAGGGCAGCGGACAAGGTACTGCTTATGTTCCCCAAAGGTGAGGGTATAATACTAGAGACATCCGCGAACTTACGTTCCACGGATGCCTTTAATCGAGCCTTCGGTATGGATATCAGGCTCGTGTGAGTACTATAAAAATCGGAAGATTTATTCGAAGGCGCCCATCTGGAGCATTGCAACTTCTCTTTCCGTCAGGAAACGGTATCTGCCGCGCGGCACGTTCCGCTTGGTCAGACCGGCGAAACTTACGCGGTCGAGAGCAACAACCTTATAGCCTACCTTCTCAAAAATCCTACGGACAACGCGGTTCTGACCGGAGTGAATCTCCAGGCCGATATGCTTGCGGTCTTTGTCCGTGAACTCCAGTGCGTCGGGGATGATCTCTTCGTCATCCAGCGTGATGCCGTGACGGATCGTCTCTTCGTCTTCGCTCTCCAGATCGCGGTCAAGAACAACGGAGTAGATCTTCTTTTTTCCGAACTTCGGGTGCGTGAGCTTGGCTGCCAGATCGCCGTCGTTGGTGAGCAGTAGCACACCTGTCGTGTTCCTGTCAAGGCGACCAACGGGGTAGATACGCTCCGAGCATGCGTTTTTCACTATGTCCATCACCGTGCGACGCTCCTCAGGATCGTCCGTCGTCGTCACGCAGTTCTTGGGTTTGTTCAGTAATATATATACTTTCCGCTCGCGTTTTACCGGCTGGTGATGGAACATCACCTTGTCCGTCGGCAGCACCTTTGCACCGAGGCTGTCAACCACCTCGCCATTCACGGTTACTACGCCCGCCTGGATGAAGTCATCTGCCTCACGACGGCTGCAGAAACCTGCATTCGCCAGGTACTTGTTCAGACGAATAGGCTTCGTCGGATCTTCGTAACGCTCATGATAGGCTATCTGCTTGCGCTGCGAATAAACACTGCTGTGGTGTCTTGGCTGATTCTTGTTCGCCGATTGCTGACGACCGAAGGCAGTCCTCTGACCGGCTGGACGCTGGCTGCTGACTGTTGATCGCTGATTGCTGACAGTTTCTCTTTGCCCTCTGTATTCGCGCGCTCCATCGGAAGACATGCGGGTGTAATGATGCTCACCTGCGGCGTTATATCCGTCTGAGGATGAGCGGTTATACGCGGTGTTACCGCTACGAACAATGCGCGTGCGCTGACGCGGTGCACGTGTGTTTCCTTGATTATGATTGGCGTACTCACCGGGATTCGCATCCGGGCGGAACGCTGGCCTGTAATTATTAGACCGGTTGTTATCGTACATAATTGTAATTGTTTACTTCTATCTGACTTCTGATATCTGATTCCTGATATCTGACTTCTCTTGGTTTAGGTGTAATGGTTTGAATCCCCGCCACAGTTTTCTCAAATTGCGCCGGGGATTCTTTTCTTCGCCAATGAGTTATGCCTCTGCAGCTTGCTCTACAGCTAACTTGCCACGATAGTAGCCACAGCTCGGGCATACAGTGTGGTAGATGTAGTGAGCGCCACAGTTCGGGCAGATTGCCAATGCGGGCAACTTAGCCACGTCATGAGTACGACGCTTGGCTTGGCGAGTGTGCGATTGTCTTCGTTTAGGATGTGCCATAATTTATGTTTCTTTTTAATAGTTTTACATTTATAATAATCATTCGGGTTCCACGGCGCTACAGAGGTGAGTTTGGAGAAGTTGTTGCATGTCTTGCATGCACTCACCGTCCGGGTGACTGTGCACCAGCGGAAGATTGATTGTTATCAGTTCATATGTTAACCACCTCAAATCGAGCGTATCACTCTGTTCGTCACTCTCTTCGGGTAGTATGTCATCCTCAACATCCACGCTGTACTGCATCGGTGCCAGACACCTGTCGCAGGTCAGTTCGACGCTGCCTGATGCATGGATGCGTAAGGAGTAGTCGCTTTCGCGTAGTACCAAGTCAGCCTCTGCCTGAATGTCACCTCCAAGAATCTCACTCTTTTCTATTGAGCGGAGATACGCATCGTCCAACACGTAGTTGAAGTGGTGCTTCCCTTGTGCCAACTCATTGAGCTGTAATGTCATATTGCCAATTTCTTGTGACATCTTATCTATTTCCTGAGGCATCTATACGCATGACTGATTGGGTGTCGAGCCTCTCGACCGCAAAAAGCGACCGCAAAAGTACAAAAATATTTTTGTATTTGCAAATATTCACGCGAAAAAATACGCAATCTCCCTCACTTTTTTTAATTTGTTAGCCGCTGTTTGCATTTCATGGTTTTGCCAATTCTTTCTCTCCCTCCAAAAACGTACTTCTATAACGAGCCATTATCGAGGGAACATCGATCCATTTACGATCCATTTACCTGTTTGATCACCCTCTCTCTTACCCGCTTTTTGCTTGCTGTACTCTAAAAATTTATATTTTTAGCCAAAATATTTGCATTATTCAATTTTTTTTTGTATCTTTGTGACCGTTTTGGAAGATGCTATCCGCCATAATGGAATTGTCGAACGCATCGACGGCGATACAGCCGTTGTTCGTATCGCACAGACGAGCGCGTGCGCAGCATGCCACGCGGCTAAGATGTGCATGGCTTCCGAGAGCCGCGAAAAACGCATCGAAGCGCGAATGCTCGAGCCGCTTACTGTCGGTGACGAGGTAGAAGTCCTCGTGCGTGAGCAGGCTGGGTGGTTGGCGGTCTTCCTCGCCTACATCATCCCCTTCCTCTTGCTCGTTGCAGCAGTCGCAGGGTTTGATCATATGGGGTGGAGCGAAGTGAAGTCAGGCACAGCAGCGTTGGTGAGTGTGGCGGTGTACTACGTCATCTTGCGCCTCTTCCGGGACAAACTGCAACGCAAATTTACCTTTTGGGTACGCAAAATTAATTAAATAATATATGTCAATACTTTTATCACTACTCGTTTTAGGACTCACGGGATTGATCGCATCGATCCTGTTGTATGTCGTAGCACGTCAGTTTGCCGTGGAGGAAGATCCGCGCATTGACCTCGTGCAGGCTGTTCTGCCCGGCGCTAACTGCGGCGGCTGCGGCTTTGCCGGATGCCGGAACTTTGCAGAGGCGTGCGTTAAGCAAGGCAATATAACCGGCTTGAGTTGCCCTGTAGGCGGTGAACCCGTCATGGATCAAGTCGCTGCTATCCTCGTGCCCGCTGCTGAAGCCGACGCCCCGAAGGATGCTGCCCCGGCTGCCGGCGCATTCACCCCGCAACGCACCGTAGCACTCGGAGCACCCGATGTACTCATCAGCGACCCGAAGTGTGCAGAGATCATCAAGTCGCTGCCCACACCGCGGGCTATATTCCCCAACTTGCTGGGGCATCTCGCCTAAATAGCATCCGCCATACATGGCGGATCAAATAACACGAATATAATGAATAGATTATGAAGAATACATTTTGTATAGGCGGAGTTCATCCGCATGACAACAAGTCGTACTCTGCACACAAGCCTATCGTCGAAGCGCAGCTGCCCAAGCAGGCTGCCATCTTGCTCTCGCAGCATATAGGCGCACCGGCACAACCCGTGGTGGCTGTCGGCGACAAGGTGCAGGTCGGTACGTTACTCGCCAAGGCGGGAGGCTTTGTGAGCGCTCCTGTGCATTCGCCGTTCAGCGGCAAGGTTGCAAAGATTGACAATGTCCTCGACGGTCAAGGTGTGCCTGCTCCGGCAATCTTCATCGATGTCGAGGGTGACGAGTGGTTACCGTCCATCGACCGTTCGGCTACGCTCATCCATGAGTGCACACTCGAACCCAAAGATATCATCCAGAAGATTCAGGATGCCGGTATCGTCGGCTTGGGTGGAGCTTGCTTCCCCACACACGTCAAACTCATGCCTCCTCCGGGCAAGAAAGCCGAAGTGCTGATTGTCAATGGCGTAGAGTGCGAACCCTATCTGACGAACGACCACCAACTCATGCTCGAGCATGGCGAGGAGATCATCGTGGGCATTAAGATCGTGATGAAAGCACTCGGCGTGAGTCGCGCAATCATCGGTATTGAGGCCAACAAACCCGACGCCATCGAACACATGAAGAACCTCGCATCGCGTGTCTTGGGCATCGAGGTGCGTGCGCTCAAAGTCAAATATCCGCAAGGCGGTGAGAAGCAGCTCATCGACGCATGCATCGGTCGCCAGGTGCCCTCAGGTGCGCTGCCTATCGAGACCGGTGCTGTGGTGGACAATGTCGCTACGCTCTTCGCTATCTACGAAGCCGTACAGAAGAACAAACCCCTCATCTCACGCGTCATGACCATCACAGGTAAGACGGTCGCCAAACCCGGTAACTACCTCGTGCGCTTCGGTACACCTACCGCTCAGCTCGTTGAGATGGTTGGCGGAGTGCCGGCACGCACAGCGGAAGTCATCGCCGGTGGCCCGATGATGGGACGCTCGATGTCGAACATCGAGACGATGCCCGCCAACAAACGAATGAGTGCACTCCTGTTCATGCCCGAGGACGAATGCTATCGTCCTGATCCTTCGCCCTGTATCCGTTGCGCGAAGTGCGTGGATGCCTGCCCGATGGGCTTGGAGCCATACTTGCTCTCCAGCCTTGCCAAAGGTGAAGAGTGGGAGGAGATGGAAACGCATCGCGTGATGGACTGCATCGACTGCGGCTCATGTGTCTTCACCTGCCCTGCCCACAG
>CACZRD010000121.1 GCA_902783545.1 uncultured Bacteroidales bacterium | reverse complement strand
GTCAACGCAGGTACGTGTGCCCGTTCTGGATCACAACGCCATGGTAGCCATTGCCACGCACGCGCACGCCGAATAAGGTATAGTACGGCTGCTCGGGATCGAATGGCGGTACTACTTCCTTGGCTACTTGCTCCACGGCTGTCTGTTCCGGATTATACGGATCAATCTCTTCGTCAGGATCATGGATGCCGTCCATCGGATCATCGACCACCGTGCCGTCTTTCAGCGGACGGAAATACTGCGCGTCGGTATTCACATTGCGCACACCGGGTTTGCCCAGATACAGCGGATTGGCATTGCTGTTGAGCAGCAGCCCTTGCACCTTCACGGGTTTGCCTATCAGTTCGGGGTTATCCACCACGTTCAGCGCCTCGCGTGCCTGATTACCGATCTGCACGGTAACGTACTTGTTGTCGTTCGTCTCCTCCGGATCATCCGCCAGCACCAGCGATAGTTTGTCAGTCAGGCTGATACCGTCGTATTGGTCGTTGTAGCGTTTCACACCGCCCAGCACGTAACCTGTCACCCAGTAGTATGTTCCCGTCCACACCGTGCCATCATTGGCGGCAAGGGTGATCACATCGCGGCAGGTATAAGGATCCGGGCGTGTGCCTGCGCCCTCGAGGTCGATATCCGCTACTTCCATCACCAGCGTCACACGTTTCTCTACAGCTTTGCCGTTGGATTTGTCTTTGCCACGCAAGTATAGGAACGTTCCATGTTGGCCAGTGCTTGCGCCCGTGCGACAGGTCACAGCCAGCTCGCCGCCCTCGGCAGGCAGATGGTTGGTGGCCAGATAGAACAACCCCGGCTCGCCGTCTTGCATCGTGACGGATATGCCGTCACTGGAGAGGTTCGCGCCCTTGACATGCAGCACACGCTTCGATGCCTCGTAGTACGCGCCCAGCAGTCCCCAGTCCACCGTGCCGCCCTCGGCTACGCGGATTGAGCCGGCATCGGGATCGGCGGGACGAACGACAACATCGTCAAGGAAGAAACGGTGCTTGGCTTGCGAGCTGAACGTTATCTTCAACGAACCTTGGATGTCCGATATACGCACGGTGATGTTCGTCCATTTGTGCTTCGGCAGGTTGAACCATGTATCATCGGTCGTCGTGCCACCACTGAGGCTGATAGTGAAGATCGAGTCGCCTTCCCACGGCGCCACGCGGCAGGTGAGCACAGCGTCGCCCTCAAACTCAATTGCCGGCGTGGTAGCAGAGCCTTGCTTCGTGCTCGTGCCGACCTTCAGGCATTGATACGCGCCGTTGCAGTAGGTGTACGACCAACCCTGATTGTCGTCATATACAACGATCGCCTTGGCGATGTCACCACCCCACTGCTCGTCGTTTCCGCCGGTGTAACCGTAGTTCTCGTCCTCGGCATCGATGCACTTGTCGAAGGTCTCCGTGAAGATCGGCGGCAGCTCGGCGGCTGTCATCACCGCAGCTGCGCACAGCCACGCACATATAGATACGATACGTTTCATTTAACTATAGTATATTTTCTCTGTTTCACTAAACTACTCTACCCGCACTCCCGTAGCCGTGTAACGTGTGCCGTCGGGGAGGATGAGGAACAGATGTCCGTTCTCGATGACCTTCATCACGCGCGGTGCGCGGCTATCTTCGTTGACGCCTTCCACAGCGCTCTGCCCGCCACTGCATGTATAGACAGTCGTCTTCTTGTTTCCCCAGATATACTCCACCAGTTCGGGGTCATCCACGAACGGATTGCGGTTGCCTTGTTTCTTAGCTACGCCGTTGTTGCGGTCGATCTCTTTCTGGCTGACGGGATCCTCTCTGTGCCAATTGAGGTAGAGGTTAAGCGCCGTCGTAGTGAAGTTCGCCGTACCGTTGCTGAACACCTTGTAGCCCTTGCCTCCGGCTGCTAAGTTTTTGTCTTTGTAGCACGTAGCCATATAGAAATAGATGCGCGCAAAGTCTCCTTTGTACTCATCAGCCGGTTCGAACGTCATGTTGTTGCCCGAGTTGCCAAACGTGCCGTAGCCTAACTTCGCCGAGCCGTTTGTCCACTCCACGCTGCTTACCTCGCCCAGCGGCCACGCCGAACGCTGACTATTCGAGGCATTGTCGGTCGGGATAACATGGTGCAGATCCGTGTACATCGGCTCATCGGTCGATCCTCCCCACCAGCTCTTTGGCAGACTGTGCTCACGGTTGTAGCACTCGCACAACACGTCGGTGTCGTAGTTGCTGTTGTCGCAGTTATCCCACTTGCTGAACGTACAGTTGGAGTACATATCCCAGATATTGTTCGTGCCGTCTTTCCGGTCATCCACGCCGGAGCTCTTTGCCCACACGCCGCTGTAGGTAAGCACTGTGTGATCTTTGATTTTGTTGTACAATGCGGTGCGGATCTCCTCGCCTTTCTTACCGTCCAGTTCAGGGTACAGACAATCCTCCGCCTGCATTCCGATGCATACCAACAAGGATGCTATGAGTAAATACTTTTTCATGATATAGTGTTGATTTGTTTATTTTCCAACCATTGATTTGGCTATTCCAACC
>CACZRD010000120.1 GCA_902783545.1 uncultured Bacteroidales bacterium | reverse complement strand
GGTCGAGTGTATCGTCGCTGCAACCGTCATCCACGACGATGATATCGCGCAGCTGCTCATGCGTGCGACGAACGACATCGAGGATCGTACCGGCGTTATTGTACGTCGGTATGAGCGCACATATATGGGTTGATTTCGATTGTGCCATTGTGTATGCTAACGGTCACCTCGTCATCGGGTGTGACGGGTTGACGGAACTTCAGGTTTCTGACAGACGTAAACCGCACTGTCCGTCCGGCTTGCAAGGATGCCAACTCTTCGGCGATCTGCAGCAGACAGGCTCCGGGAACGATCGGGTGCCCGGGAAAATGTCCGGCGAAGATCGGATGCGAGGCATCAAAACGAATCGTGTACGAGTGCTCGTCCTGTGCTATGATCGTATATAGATTATTGCGTAACGACATGAGCAAATTCGATGGTTGTGGTATCTCCGTTTTTCTCGATGAGTTCGACGCGTCGTGCTACCTGACCGGCTTCGTCCATCACGATGTTCACCTCACGGAAGAGACGTTTGCTCTCTTTTTGCAGCTTAGGGTCTTCGGCTGTGTTGCCTGCCACGGAGGCCATGATCATTCGGAGCAGTTTCTGAATCTGCGGATTGACATTGCTCTGCTCGCCGTCGATCTCCCAAAGGATTTGTTGGGGCGAGATATACGCCCACTGCATGTAATCCGGCGCACGGTAGGTCATGTGCCCCGTAGATACCTGCGGGTCGGCGAATAGAGCGGAGGTCTTCGTCTGCACGAAGTCCGCTTCAAGACTTACTATGACTGCCAGTATGAGTGCTAACATATCAATTGACTACCAAATAACATCCAGCCATGATAAACAGTATTCCGAGCCATTGCGTCCATGCTATATGTTCGTGGAAGACGAGCATCGCGGCAAACATACCGAACACGTACGCCAGGCTGCTGAGCGGGTACGCCTGCGAGAACGACCAGTGCTTGAGGATGTACATCCACAGCAGTCCGGCAGCCGTGAACGACACGCCGCATGCCAGCCACCACCAGTTCGTCAGCTGGCTACCGATGAACGACCATGACCACGAGACTGCTCCCATCGCCTTGAGCGCAATCTTCATGAACATCTGCCCTGCGCAGAGCAGCATACTTTGGATGAGGGCTAACAGAATAAGTTTCATATCTTGCTGTTGTTCGTATAGATGTGTACACGGGCTATATCTTCCGTTCGGTCGCCTATATGTTGCAGCACTGCGTCCCAGGCGTCAACCTGTTCGTCGAACTCGATGACCATAGCGGTATTGATCAGCCCGAGACTCATCTGCGTGCAGATATCCGCCAGGGCGCAATCGAGGGACTGCTTGCCTTGCGAGTAGGTGGCGTTGTAGCCGTGGTTGCCGGTGAGGATAGCTATGAGCGAAGCGATGGTGTTATGCGTGGACTGCATGAACGGCGTGGGTTTGAGTTGCTGTTCGCCGGAGTCGATCATATCTTGCAGGAACCGCATCGACTGCAACATACATCCCCACTGTGTGGCGCAGACGATAGCATCGGGGATTGCTACTCCACTCTCCTCCATCGCACGGCGTGCCGCAGCCACGACACGGCGCATCTGCGGTGTCATGCGGCGGGACTCGGCAGAGCTGACGAAACTATTTACCATTTCGTCATTTACCATTTGGACATTTATTTGTTCATTGGGTAATTGAATCATTGGCGCTTCGCTCAGATCGGTGCCCGTGCTGCTGATGACCAGCGACGACTCGTTACCGCCAAAGCCGAACGCGTTGCACAGGATATGCCTGAGAGGTTTGTGCCGGGTATGTGTGACGGGCGTGATGAGCCCCTCGGCAGTGGATGACCAGTTCAGGTTAGCGGGAACGAACCCGTGTTGCATAGCGAGCACGCAGATCGCGGATTCCAGACCGCCGCTGGCGGATGTCGTATGACCGGTGAACGCCTTCGTGCTGCTGACAGCAGGCAGGTTGTCACCAAACAGCCTCCTGAGTGCCGCCGACTCGCTCAGGTCATTGTTCGGCGTGGCGGTGCCATGGGCATTGACATAGTCGATGTCTGCCGGCTGCAGTCCTGCCATGCGGAGTGCGCCGCTCATAGCGAGCAGTGCTCCCTCACCGTTGTCGGACGAGGCGGTCTGATGGTAGGCGTCGCAGGTGTTCGCATAGCCACCGATGTACCCGAGGATCGTTGCCCCGCGGGCTATAGCCTGCTCTTCCGGCTCGATGAACAAGTACCCCGCACCCTCGCCGAGGTTCAGCCCGTGGCGCTCGGCATCAAACGGGCGGCAAGGCACATGATCCAAGATCATCAGCGTGTTGAATCCGTTCAGATGGAACATACTCAGGCTCTCTGCTCCGCCAACCAGTGCGGCTTTCGTCTTCCCTGTGCGAAGCATGTTCGCACCGAGCATGATAGCATTGAGTGCCGATGAGCAGGCGGTAGATGGTGTAGCGATAAAGCTGACTGCTGATTGCTGATTGCTGATTCCCAGATATCGGGCAATGGCGTTCGTCGATTCGCCGGCTTCGTGCAGACGGATGTTCTCGGTGGCTTTGCCATTGGCGTAGTCGAGCCAATGCTGCTCTGTGAGATCCATGCCGCCGACGGTAGTGCCGCTGATGAAGGCCAAACCATTTACCATTTTTTCATTTACCATTTCCTCATTTAGCCCGGCTTGCAGCAGGGCTTCGCGGGCGGCGATGATGCCCAGGAGTGCGGTGCGCGGCATAGGCTCGGAGTCGGCTATACCTGCCATGCGCTTGAGTTCAGCGTCTGTGAACGGCACCTCACCCACAGGCAGATCGGTGTGCACGCTGCCGAGCTCATGCATAGCACCTATACCCGAACGTTCATCGAGTAACGACTGCAGTGTCTCGGCGCAATTCATACCGATAGCACTGACTGCTCCTATGCCCGTGATGGCTATTCTCACTTCGTGCGGTTAGCTTGGATATACTCCGCCATGGTGCGTACGGACTGAAAGATAGCTTTGCCGGCTTTCGGGTCAGAGAGTTTGATGCCGTACTCGCGATCCATAAGCATGATCAGCTCGAGCGCATCAATCGAATCCAGCCCCAGACCTTCTCCAAAGAGCGGCGCATCGGTATCAATATCCGCAGGGGTCATGTCCTCGAAGTTCAGCGCCTCGATGATCTGGGCTTTGAGTTGTTCAATTAGTTTCTCCATATCAGTTGCATTTTTGCATAAAAATTATCTTGCTTGCTGCACTCGCACCATCCGACGAGGGCTGTTGAGTGTTTAGCGGTTAGTGTTGACGCGACTATCGGCTTCAGCTCTTCGGGCGAGTTGAGGATGTAGAACGACGTCTCGCCTTGTATGTGATGCCAGATAGCTATCTCGCCCGTCACGATGTTCGGCAGAGTATAGACGAACAGCGCGGGTGATGGGTAGTAGTTGCCCTCGGTGATGGTTGCCAGGTAATCCGTGTCGTTCTTGATGCTCGCACTGCGGTTGGCGAGGATCACAGCGTCAACCGTTGGCTGTTGGCTGTTAGCCATTGGCTCTTGGCTTTTTAGTAGCAGTTCTGCTGCAATGAACCCGAGGCGACTGAGGGTATCCATCTTAAAGAACTTCGGGTAGTCACCAACATAGCGCCGATAGAGTTCGACGAGCAGCTTGTCGCCCGTCTGCTCCACCGCGATGGTTTTGCCGTCCAGCAGCACCGAGGTGGTGGTGATCTCTATGTCGTGTATCACTTGCATGTCAGTCGTATTGCGGCATTCACTCCGCCAAAGCCCGATAGCATTTTGATGAATGTGCCTTTGCCAAGCGTCTCTAATCCTATGATTGTTTCCACGATGCCCGCTGCACCCATGGTGTGTCCGAAGTACGGTTTGAGCACGCTTTTCGGTACGTCTTGCAGGCCTGCCCGCTCGATAGCAACAGTCTCCATATCGTCGTTATAGAGCGTACCGGTGCCATGCACACCGATGAGGTCAATATCCGCCGGCGTGACACCTGCCATCACATCCGTCAGGCAGCGGTAAGCGCCCTCGCCCGTGCGGCTGGGTGCAGACAGGTGGTTGGCATCGTTATGGATACTGCCCGCCTCCAATATCCATGATGGCTGATTGCTGATTGCTGACTGCTGATTGCTATAGATGGCCGTAGCCACCGCCTCGCCGAGGTTCAGTCCTTGGCGGTCGGGACTGAAGGGACGGCAGGGTTCGGGCGATAGTGCCTTGAACGATTGAAAACCGCTGACGATGAACCGCGTCTGCAGATCGCAGCCTATGACTATAGCGTGTTGGTACATGCCGGCATCCAGCAGCCGTTTGGCAGTGATCTGTGCACAGACACCCGAGGTGCAGGCGTTGCTCACCACGACAGGCGGGTTGGGGTTACCGAAATGCCGTGCGATAGCTTGCGCCGGCGTGAGCAGATCAAGATTATCACCCTTGGTGGTGGAGAGGATAAAGATCGTTTCCGGCAAGCTGCCAATAGCTAACGGCAAACGGCTGACAGCCATATCCAGCGCATCTTCGACGCTCCGTACACAGAGCGGCACGAACTCTTGCGGCGTATCGAACAGCGAGGCGCAGAACGGCTCGACATCCGCAAAGCGGTCGGTGTGCAGTTTTAGACCACTGCGACCGGCACGCACGGCTTGTACATTCGCCTGCGAACCCTCACCTAACGGCGAGATTATACTATGTCCGATACAATAAACCATTTATGATTTGTTATTGGCTATTTGTGATTTGTCATTTACTCATTTTCCATCGTGGCGATCTTCAGGGTGGTGGCGGCTATCTGTTCGTCACCGATGCGTGTGGTCACTTCCATCAGGCAGATGTTCAGCACCTCTTGCACTACCCTTGCCTCGGTCACCAGTGTCTCCCCTACCCGCGGCAGGCGTGTCACCGTCATCTGTTTCACGGCGCCGATGTAGCCTATCTTGTTTCCGGCTCGCACCGCACAGGTCTGTGCGGCGTTCTCCATCAGTCCTGCCAACGGCAGCACATCGTCGCTCACCAGCACGCAGTCCGCAGGGATCGTGTAGCGCGTGTGTGCCGCGTCAGCGCTGACGGCATCCACCCTGTCGATGAACACGAACGGCGGACGCTGAGGAATGAACTGCTCTATGTTAGTTTGCCCAGAAATCATAGAAGTTAAACCATTCGTACGGATGATTGACAGCCATCTGCTCCAGACGTTGTGCATACTGCTGTGGCAGGGTGTTGTCCGGCTGCAGCTGCTCGCAGTAGGCGCGATAGGTGGTGGGTGACTCCTTGATGACAAACACCAGCAACACGGGGTTGCGCAGTGCCTTGCATATACGGAACGCACCGGCAGGGAACCGGGCTTCTGCGCCCATGAACGGACAGCTGACCGTTGTGTTGCCCATCCGCCGGTCGGCGGCTATCGCCAGCACATCGCCGGACTGCAGCACCTCGCCGATACGGTAGATATGACTGTTGTCATCGGGCTGAACGGTGATCATGTCTATGTTATTACGTTCCAGCGCCTGTCTGCGGTGCTCCATCACCACCGGCGATTCGCCGCCGTAGGCAAGGACATGCAGCCGTTTGTCGGGCGTGGAGAGGAAGTACCCCGCCATCTCCGTGTTACCTACATGCGTGAAGAGCATCACGAAGCCCTCACTACTGTTCACCCGACCGTAGTACAGCTCTCTGTTCTCCACAACGACCTCAAACGGCACGCCGGCATACACCGCAAAACGGTCGATGATAGCCTTGCCAAAATGATAGAACGAACGATAGACATCCGCGGCAGCCTGCAGGCGCGAACGACCGCGGTGACGATGGAACACGTAAGCGCCATGGCGCTCATTGCGGCGCACGAGGATATACCACACCAGCCACAGGTGCATCATCGCATATGCTACACGGATATCCGTGCTGCGGATGATCCACACCAGTGCGCGCTGCATCCAATGCGTACCGCCGGTCTTCCCTCGCCAGTTCTGTGCCATTGCGGGTTAACGGGTTAGATGATTAGCGGGTTAGCGACTGTTCGATGTAGTCGTAGAACGCTCCGAGGGTCTTGACACTCTTCAGCTCGGCAGCCTGAGGCTTGAAACCGAACTCACGCTCGATGAGTACCACGATATCCACGAAGTCGAGCGAGTCAATCTCCAGATCTTGCTTCAACGATGCCTCGGGAGTTAAGCGTTCCTCTGCAATCTCAAATTCCTCCACGAGGAGTGCATTCACTTTTTCAGTAATCTCTTGTTTGGTCATATATCCAATTTCAAATTTCTAATTTCAACTTACTCGTTTACAAACGAGGATAGAGTGCCCGCCGTTGCCGATGCGGTCATGGATGGTTTCTATCTCCAACCCTGCCTCGCGGATGAGGCGGGTCATGTCGTCGGTGTTGTACATTTTACTGTTGCCGTTGGCGAGCGCAGTGAAGTACAGGCTGGTCATCGTCAGACTCATCGCGGCAGGCACGTAGTCCTGACGATCCCAGAGGGTCTCCATGATGTATATGCGGTTGTCGGCATCGAGGATAGCCGCAGCACGACGCAGGATAGATACGATCTGCGCCTCGCTGAAGCAGTCCAGGAACTGCGACATCCAGATCACGTCATAGCGTTTATCGGTGGGGAAGGCGTTCGCCTCGTCGAGGATGTTCATCCCCACACCGTGTATGCGCTCTGCACCGGGTTTGCCGGCTGTGGCCTGTTGCATCAGACCTATCTGCTGCGGCAGGTCGCATATCGTCACCTCGATGCTCGGGTTCGTCTCCACGCAGCGCATGGCAAACCTACCGGTGTTACCGCCGACATCCAACACATTAAACGTCCCACTGCCTTCAACTTTCAGCTTTAAACTCTCAACGATTATCCCCAGCGCCTCATCGAACGAGTGGTCGGAGTAGTAATGATCGAACCCGAACCACGACTTCTGCACCTGCTCGGGCAGGCTGCTCAGCCCCTCGTAGATCGTCGGCCAGCTGCCAAAATGCTTGAGTCCGGCGGGCTTGCCCTGTTCGAGGGCTTGGTCTAAAAGGAACCAGCCTTCGTAGTTCACATCGTGGTTGAAGTCTATATCCGCACGGATCATCTGATCGCGCAGCAGGAACCAGCCTGTCTTGGCGAGGGTGTAGCGGTCGGTGTCGGGGTTGATGAGTACGATATGGATGGTCAGCGAAGCTTCCATCAGGCACTTTGTGGCATAGTCGCTCAATCCCGTGGCACGGGCTATCTCGTCCTGCGTCAGCCCCTCGCGGTGCTCACTGAGCAGATCGAGTATTCCGTACTTAATCATCAAACGGCTGACCTGAAAGATCACCGCTCCCCACGAGTACAGGTGTGCCATCTGCTGCGCCTGTTGCGCATTGAACGGCTCACGGCTGAAAGCTTTCTTTAAGTTCTCAAATAACTGCATCTTAACTATTTAACGTTTCGCAATAGCGAAACCATTTTAACTATTTAACGTCGCGTAGCGACCATTTTAACTATCTAACATCCGCAGGACTATCGCACTGTTCGTGCCGCCAAAACCGAAGCTGTTACTCAGCACGGTGCGCACGGGAGTGTCGACGGTCTGCGTGGCTATGCGCAGCGTGGCTGCTGCGGGGTCGACATGCTCGATGTTGATGTTCGGCGCAACGAATCCCTGCTGCATCATCAGTATTGAATAGACCGCCTCACTGGCTCCCGCCATCCAGCACTCATGACCGGTCATCGACTTCGTGCTGCTCACCCACGCCCGTCTGCCGCCAAACAGTTGCGTGAGCGCTATCGCCTCCTGTTCGTCGCCCTGCTTGGTCGAGGTGGCGTGCGCGTTGACGTAGTCGATATCGTCGGCGGTCATGTGCGCATCGGCGAGCGCACGCTGCATGGCGATCAGCGATCCCTCGCTGCTGGGCTGGGATATGCCGCCGCCGTTGCTCGAGAATCCGTAGCCGCAGACCTCGGCGAGGATCGTTGCGCCGCGGGCTATGGCGTGGTCGTAATCTTCGAGCACGAGTGCTGCCGCACCGCCACTGGGCACCAGACCGTCGCGGTCGGTATCGAACGGACGGCTGGCTCTCGCAGGCTCGTCCACACGCGCAGAGAACGTGCCCAGCGCATCGAACGCTGCCATAGCGTAGGGGTTAACCTCCTGGGCTCCGCCTACCAGCACCATGTCTTGCAGTCCCTGACGGATGAACATCGCACCCAGACCTATCGAGTGACTGCCACTGGCGCAGGCTGCACTCACGGAGAAGTTGATACCGCGCAGGTGGAAGATCGTGCTCAGGTTCATGTTCACCGTGGAGTTCATCGACTGAAAGATCAGCCCGCTGCCGAGCAGCGCCGTGTCATGCTTCTGGAGCATGAGCTCGTGCATCTCAACGGTCGGCAGGGCTGTGCTGTCGTTGCCGAAGAGTACACCCACCTCGTTATCGAGCAGGTACTGTTCGTCTATGCCCGCCTGCTCAAACGCCTCGCGGCTCGCCATATACGCGTACATCGCTTCCTGCGACAGGCCTGTGCGCAGACGGCGGTGCAGCAGCGCCTTCAGATCCGGCGTCTCCACCAGACCCGTCAACGGACTGCGGAAGCCGTACTCCTTGCGTGCCTCGTCGTAACCTATACCGCTACGACCGGCGCGAAGCGAGGCACTCACCTCGTCTCTGTTCCGGCCGATGCACGACCAGATTCCTATGCCTGTAACTACTACTCTCTTCATCCTATTCCTCCCGCTATGCTGATCACCTGCCCCGTGATGTACGCTGCATCGTCAGAGCAAAGGAAGCTCACCAGTGCCGCCACCTCTTCGGGTTGGCCGAAGCGTCCGGCGGGGATCGTCTTCTTAAGTTCCGTCTCATCGAGGTCGGCTGTCATGTCGGTGGCGATGAACCCGGGTGCTACGGCGTTGACGGTCACCTTACGTGCGGCCACCTCCTTGCTCAGCGCTTTCGTTGCACCGATGAGTGCCGCCTTGGCTGCGGAGTAGTTCGTCTGCCCTGGCAGTCCGCTCACGCCCGACACCGATGTGATGTTCACGATGCGACCTTTGCGTGCGCGCAGCATAGCGGGCAGCACGTGGTGCGTCGTGTAGTAGAATCCCTCGGTGGTGGTGCGCAGCACATCATGCCACTCGTCATCGCTCATGAACACCAACAGTCCGTCGCGACGTATGCCGGCGTTGTTCACCAGCACGGATATATGTTCGCCTTCGTGGGCTGCATCCCATGCGCTGAGTGCAGTTTTGATGGAATCACCATCCGCTACATCAAACGGCAGCAACTCAGCTCTACCGCCTGCGGACTCGATCGCCTGCTGACAACTGACAGCTGACTGCTGATTGCTTTTATAATTGATGATCACCGTGTAACCGTCACGTGCCAGACGCTCGGCTATGGCGCGACCTATACCGCGGCTCGCTCCGGTAACTAAGGCGTAGAGATGATTTGTCATTGGTAATCGGTCATTTGTCATTTTAGAGGGTTCGCAAGTATTGTTCAATCTTTGCCAAATCTTCGTAGAACGGCGTATCGTCGATGATCGTCGGTGTGATCCGGCGTATCGCATCGTACTGCGCACGTGTGGCGGGTGCCAACTCGTCGCGTATGTCAAGGCAGTCCACCGCCTGTGCCATGGCCAGATACAGGATCGACAGCACCTGGTAGCAGTTGTCGATGACCTGCGCACAGAGCTCGGCGCTGTTCGTGCCCATCGAGACTATATCCTGGTTGTCGTTGTTGTTCGGGATCGAATGCACATAGTTCGGCATAGCCAGCGTCTGGCACTCGGCGGTGGTGCTCGTTGCCGTGAACTGGCAAGCCTGTATGCCGTAGTTCAGTCCTAACGTGCCGATGTTCAGGAACGGAGGCAGGATACCGTTGATGCGGTCGTGGCAGAGGTAGTTCAACTGCCGCTCGCTGACCATAGCCAGGCGCACCATGGCGATCTTCATCTTATCGGCCTCGAGGGATATATAGTCGCCGTGGAAGTTTCCGCCATGATAGACGTTCTGCGTCTCGGGGTCGATGATCGGGTTGTCGCTGGCGGCGTTCAGCTCGTCTTCTATCACCTTCCGGCTGTATGCCAGAGTGTCGAATATCGGCCCGAGGATCTGCGGCGCACAGCGCAGCGAATAATAGGCTTGCACCTTGTCCTTGAACACCTGATGCTCTTCATCCATTAATCCGTTCACTTGTTCACCGTTATAGAGTTTGTTCTCCCGCTTCTGCAACCTCTTGCTGCCTTCGCTCAACTCGCGCATCTGCTTGGCTATCGTTATCTGCCCGGGGTGATGACGGCTCTCGTTCAGAGGTGCAGCCATCAGGTCATCATAGCTGCCTGCTATCTCGTTCATCCATACTGCCGCCAGCGTAGCCAGCCGCAGCAGATTCTCGGCATGCAGCTGGTTGACCGCACTGATGCCTGTCATCACGCTCGTGCCGTTGGTGCAGCTCAGCCCCTCGCGGATATGGATATCTATCGGCTTGAGTCCGCACTGTTTGAGCACCTCGGCTGTCGGACGCCATGCGCCCTGATAGTGCACCTTACCCTCGCCGATCAGGCAGAGCGCTATGTGCGCCAGTTGCACCAGATCGCCGCTCGCACCTACGCTGCCGTGCTTCGGTATATACGGATAGATACCACGGTTGATGAACTCCGTGAGCAGCGTCACCAGCTCAGGATGCACGCCGCTCTTGCCTTGCGCGAACGAGCCCACGCGGGCAAGCATGCTCGCGCGTATAAAAAAATCGCTCAACGGCTCGCCCATTCCTGTGGCGTGCGAACGGATGATATTGTACTGCAAATCGCGTAAGTGATCGTCACTCACGCGCCATTGAGCCATCGGACCGAAACCGGTATTGATGCCGTATATGATCTTGTCACGGGCAAACAACTCCAGAAACCCGTAGCAGGCCTCGATCTTCTGCCGAGTTGGCGCATCCCACACCAACCGGCCACCTCTGTACAAGATGTCGTTGATTACTGATAAATCTATCCTCATGTATCGTTTTTAGTCAAAAACGCGCAAAGGTACAAAATTTTTCTCATATATGCAAATTTTTTATGAAAAAAATTCGCACCTTTCTTCTGATTGCTGACTACTGATTGCTGATTACTGATTTTTAATCGTCGGATATGCTATGCGCTGATGATGGATCGCTATGAGCTTGGTGGTGAACACCTCGCGTATAGCCTCCACGTCGCTGAACGAGAGCGGTGTCTCGGCGAACTGCCCGTCCTGGATCTGCGCATCGATCATCTGATTGACCATCTCGGCTATCGACTGCTCCGTATACTCCTTCAGACTACGGCTGCGTGCCTCCACTGCATCCGCCATCATCAGGATCGCTGTTTCTTTGGTCGTGGGTTTGGGTCCCGGGTAGCGGAACAGCGATTCGTCGATCTTCTCCCCTGGATGCGCATTCACCTCGGAGTTGTAGAAGTACCGTGTGAGCGATGTGCCGTGGTGCGAGGCGATGAACGAACGGATGATCTGCGGCAGGTGATGCTTGGCGGCAAGTGCCAGACCGTTGCTCACATGCTCGATCACCGTGCGCGCCGCTTCGGTGTTCGACATCCGGCTGAGCGGATTGTCGCCGTCCTGCTGGTTCTCGGTGAAGTTCTGCGGTGCCATGAGCTTGCCTATGTCGTGATAGAGTGCTCCGGTACGCACCAGCAGCGCGTTCGCCTCGATCTTCTTCGCTGCCTCCGTAGCCAGATTGCTCACCTGCAGCGTGTGTTGGAACGTGCCCGGTGCCTCCTCCGCAAAGCGGTGCATCAGATCGGAGTTGATGTTCGACAGCTCGATGAGTGTCACGTCGGATACCAAGCCGAACACGCGCTCAAACAGATAGATCACGCCATACGCACAGACGATCAGCACAATGTTCGCCATGATGAACATATACACCCGCGGTTGCAGGTGGGTGTACGTGCCCGTGGTAGTCAGGGTCAGCGCCGTATAGACGAACGCGTAGGTCAAACCGACCAGCAGCGCGGTATGCGCCAGGTGCGCACGCTGCGTCATCTTTCTGAGCGAGTAGATAACCACGATGCTCGCTATGATCTGCGTGAACAGGAACGTGAACGGCGACGGCGTTGCCATCGACACGATCAGTAACGTGATCACCTGCAGCACCAGCGCCGTACGCGAGTCGTAGAACACTGATGTCAGGATGCCTAACCACGCAAACGGAACAAGATACAGCAGTGTCTCGTCAGTTGTGAAACGCAAGATCAGGAACGGCGTGGCTATGAAGATTGCCATCAGCAGACAGAAGAACCATGTCGCACGAAGTTGCACGAACAGGTTATGCTTGATGATAACCAGATACAGCACGAACAACGTGATCAAAAGTGCGATGAGACCGAGGTATCCGATCTGCACGTATATCGTCTGCTGGCGCGTGATGTTCTTCTCCGAGTACGCACGAGCCAGTGAGGTCAGTATCTGATAGGTCTGCGCCGTCACGATCTCACCGCGGTCGATGATACGCTCACCGCTTTGCACCAGACCAAAGGTCTGCGACACGGACTCAACGGCATTTTTGTGGAGGTTGGCGTTCGCTATGGAGTCCGCTATCACGTTCGGTTCAAATGACTCTCCCAGACGTTCGTATGCCGTCTTAGGCGTCAGCAGATCGCTCACCGGCAATGTCACCACCGCGTGACGGGCGGTGCGGATGCTCACGCGGCGATACCCCTCGTCCACCAGACGGTCGTGCTCCTCCAGCGATATGACCAGTACGC
The DNA here is from genome assembly GCA_902783545.1 of uncultured Bacteroidales bacterium. Lineage (GTDB taxonomy): Bacteria > Bacteroidota > Bacteroidia > Bacteroidales > Paludibacteraceae > Colicola. Next base: position 4,090 of record CACZRD010000120.1, on the reverse strand, counting down.
CCTCCGGCAGGTTGCGGGTCTTGATGTAACACGGCGTGATGTTCCTGAGCGCCTCCTGCTGCTCACGGGTGATCTGGGCGTCGGTCTTGTATATCGGGAAGTCAAACTCCGCCGTCATCAGATCGTACCCCCACGGCTTGCCTAACTCAAAGTGGTAGTTGAACGCCGTGTTGTAACGCGGAAACAGATACACCGTCAACACCGACAACGCAACGTACGTCGCCAAGATAATAATGATCTTTAATGTTCGTGACATACTATCATTTACAATTTGGTCATTTACTATTTACGCTCTCTTTGCTCCTGAAAGAACCGTCGCATCAACTCCTGACACTCATCCTCCAGCACACCGGCCGTCACCGTGCATTTGGGGTGCAGTGCTTGCGGAGCATAGACCGTGTACCCGCGCTTGGGGTCTGCTGCGCCGTACACCAGCCGGGATACCTGCGCCCATCCTATCGCTCCGGCGCACATCACACACGGCTCAACCGTCACGTACAGCGTGCAGCCTTGCAGGTACTTGCCGCCTATCGTCTCCGCAGCGGCGGTTATAGCCTGCATCTCCGCATGTGCCGTCACGTCGTGCAGCATCTGCGTCAGGTTATGTCCGCGCCCGATTACTACCCCCTGACCGCTGACCGCTACAATCACGCACCCCACAGGTATCTCGCCCGCGGCGTACGCCTGCTCAGCCTCATGCAGCGCCATGCGCATATATCTCTCGTCGTCAGTCATGCATTAATACATTGAGCCTGCAAAGGTACGAAAAAAAATGCGCATTTGCAAACTTTTGCGAAGAAAAATTACACGCATGCGCATTTTTATATCACCAACCCTAATACAGCTTCCCCACGATCCAGTTAACGAAGCGTTTGGGCAGTAGGCGGTCAAGCAGGCAGAATATCTTGTACTGTCCGCCGCCCACGTACTGCGGTGCGGGACAACGGCGCGTAGCTATACGGTACAGATCCCCGGCCATCTGCCGCGGGCTCATACCGCCTTGCTCGTCTTTCTCCATGGCAGCCACCGCCTTGCGGATATTAGCGTACGCATCCAGCCCGTCCTCGGACTTCTTGCGCGCAGCGGTGAATCCTGTTGACACATCGCCCGGCATCAGTACGCTCACATGGATGCCGAATGCCCGCACCTCGTTCTGCAGAGCCAGTGCCAAGGCATTGATAGCCGCCTTCGACGCGCTGTAGAAACTCTGATACGGGATGCTCAGCACCGCTGCCACGCTGCTGGTGAAGATGATCCGTCCGGCTTGGCGCTCGCGCATGTACGGCAATACAGCCTGCACGCTGTTCAGCGCACCGAAGAAGTTCACTTCCATCTGACGATGCGCGTCCTCTGTGGTGGTGAACTCTATTGCGCCGCTGATGCCGTAGCCTGCGTTGGATATCAGCACGTCGATCCGTCCGGCTTGGTCGATCACCTGTCTGGCGGCAGCTTTCGTCTGTTCGGGCTGGGTCACATCGCACGTGATATGCGTCACCTTGTCGGTCGATTGACCGCTACGCGACCATTCAAACACCTGCCAGCCGCGCTCGGCAAACAACTCCGCTGTCGCCTTGCCGATACCCGACGAACCGCCTGTGATAACTACTGTCTTCATATTTCGTTTCTTACCATAGTGCTATTATTGTTAGATAGTTGTATCGGTTTCCCCCTCGTTTTCTTTGTCATGGGCACTCATGTTCCCGACAAAGAGATATTATAGGGTGATTTCCGTACCGGAGGACAGGATATATACCGCGTATTGTCCGTTGTCGTTGATAAAACCGTTGTGGCTGCAAAGGTACAAAAAAAAATGCAAAAATGCAAGAGATACGTGAATATTTTTGCGAAACAGGAAGAGAAAAGTGAATATTTCAACGCAGGATGTTTGCAAAAAGCGGTATTTCAAAGAACGTTTGTCCGTTGTTTGTCCGCCGGACACGCGGCTTGGGTGAGTGGTTAAGGCAATGCTACCGCGTGCGGTATTGCATGCGGTAGCATTGTGTTCATCAGCCGTTGTTCTGGTCGTACTCCTGAGCGCAGATGTTCCAACGGTACGCCTTCAGGGTCTGCAAGCCACCCGGCTGGTCTTTCTGCGCATTGAACGCAGTGATGTCCTGTGCGGTCTGCGCCATGTCCTTACCACGCGCTGCCACTGCCCGGCTGATCGCCGCGAAGCGTGCACGCTGTGCCTGCTCATCAGCGGTGACCGGAGTGCTGCGTTTGTAGGCGTCAGCGGACTTGACGTAGAAACGCTGGCAGTTGGGATTGGTGGTTGCGGCGGTACGGTGGGTCATGATGACGTAGTTACCGTGGTTGTGCCCGTTCTGTTTCTTAGGTTTCTTGATTGCTCCGGAGATGGTTTCGATACCACCCGGGCCTACAATTGAAAGTGCCATAATTTTTAAAGTTAAGTTTTAGGTTAATGGTTAACAGGTTGTCCAAGACCGGTTGACAATTAATTTGTTACGCGAGCGCTTGGGCGATGGAGCCCGATGATCTCTCGATTAAACCTCGTTAAAACCTCGTTTTAACCCTATTCAGACCCCGTTTCGCATTAGTTGATTGGACGAAAGCCGTCCGAGCTTGGTCTGGAGGGTTATGCGGGGTTGTTCAACGCCGTGATCAGGATCTATCATCGAAATCCGGTGCAAAAGTACAACAAAAAACGGAGAAATCCAAATTTTGGTCTCCGTTTTCCTGACAGATGTCAGCAAATGCGCCATCCGGTGATGCAGTAGTCGGTGAACAGGTTCGCCATGGCGTAGGACATATATCCGCGGTGTTTGGCCTGCCATACTCCGTCAACCGTGCCGAGGCGGTGGCGGCAGATGTATCTGCTGAAGCCGAAGAGCAGGTTGTCGAACGCTCTGTCGGGGTCGGTGTAGTTCATCCGCGCTTGCAGTTCGTTGCGGATGAGGATGAGAGGGACGCTGTTCATGGGCGGGAGAATTGTGCATCATACTCAGCGGCGATCTCCTGCCAGAGGATGTGTTTCGGTCGCAGGTCGCCGTTCCTGCGCCGTGCGGCGATTGCTCTGGCGACGGCAGCGAAGCGCATGCGTTGTGCTTTCTCGGCATCGGAAACAGGCGTGCTGCGCTGTGAGGGCTGCATGAGATGCATAGTCATCTTGCCGGTGGTTCGACTGGTGCGGACGACGACTTTGGAACCATCGCGGTTGCGCTGCAATGTTCCAGAGACGGAACGGATGTTGAGGGCTTTGTCAAATTCGAATCTTGCCATAATTAAAACGATTTAGAAGTTAAACAATTACTTGATATAGCACACCTTACCTTCTGGGTTTTTGATCATTCTCCAGCCATCCTTGGGTTCGGTGGTGCGGTAGCGGGAGTAGTACTCGCCATAGGATAGTTGCCGAGGTTGGGGTGTGCGTGTGTTCTCGATGATAGCGCGGACAGGGTCATAGTGTACGAAGCGGTTCGTGCGGAGTTTGTCAGCAATGGTGTCGCAGAGCTGCCGGCGCTGATCGGGGGTGAGTTTGCTCCAGAGATGGAACGCATCGTGACGGCGGCGGTCGCTGCTGCCGTGGTCGGCGAAGAGTTGCCATAGGGTGTCGAAAGTGGGTGTCATGGAGGTGATTAAAATTTAAAATTAAAAATGCAAAATTATATGGTGGTGTAACGGCAGACGGTGAAGGGACTATAGGGATGCCATTACACCACCAAGGTATTTATTTTTCTTTTTTGGTTCTTTTTTCTTTTCTCGCTCTGCTCGAACGATCTGCAGGTCGATTCCTTATGGGCGAAACAGAAATCGAGTGCAAAGATACGACATTCTTGGAGGGTGCGTTCAGGTATTTTCAGCCTTTGGCGAGAAGTTCAGTTTATTTCCGTTATCTGCCTCATCGTTTTCGTCGATTGTAATGTGGAGTTGCGAACTGATGAAGCGAACGGCATCGGACGGCAGCACTTTGGCTTGGTCGGGCACACCCATGTCGCGCAGTTGCGGGCGGAGCGGTTTGAGCCACTTTGCCAGTGTACGTGTGGTGACATGCGCCAGACTTGCCAGTTCGGACTTGGTCATCGGGCGTGAGGGATAGCGATCCTCGTCAAAATGGAGATTGGAAGATTGC
>CACZRD010000119.1 GCA_902783545.1 uncultured Bacteroidales bacterium | reverse complement strand
GATTAAGCCGTAGTAGTCCATAGCAGAGTCGAACTGCTCTTTAGAGAATGAAAATCTCTCGTCCTAACCGATAGACGAATGGACCATCGCGTTCGGCAATTTATGCACGCGGCACAAAAAGCGACTGCAAAAATACAACAAAAAATTGAATTATGCAAATTTTCGCGAAGAAAAATCACTTTTTTGCGCAAATATTTGCACTTTTCATTTGTTTTTAGTATCTTTGCATGTCAAAACATAACACAAAATCGTAATGACAATAGAAAATAATCGTACTTTTGTGGTCAGAAGGAGCCATTTTGTAGTACTCAACATATTGTTTGCGTGTCTGTTCGGTGCAGTTACACAGACCCAAGCGCAGGAGAAGTCAATCAAAGACAGCGGTCTGGAGCAGCATGATTTCTTCGACCCGACCCGTAAGGAGCAGGTGGAGGAGGCGTATGCGTTCGGCATAGCATATCATCTGGAGGGTGGTTATGCGCAGGATCAGCAGCGTATGACCAGCGATACAATCAGTGCGTTGTTCCTGCACGGTGCGCGTATAGGTGCGCAGATCGAACTATTTCTGCCCAAGCGTTTCTCCGTAAACATAGGCCTGTTGTACAGCGTGTTGTATGGTGTGAGTCGGCAGCATTACCACTCCGTTGACCCCGATTTTGTACAAGCCGAGGTACTGAATAACCATATTGTAGAGCATGCGCTCACGATACCTGTGCGCGTACAATATACTATACCGCTCTGGAAGCAGCTGTCGATGCACTTCTATGGCGGTCCGCAACTGATGATAGGTCTCGCCGAGACCGACTATGTCGATGCGCAGGTGAGTGATGCCACGCGCGAGTGGCTCATCAGTCAGGGCAGGCATATGGAGACGTATGACAAGTATATCGCCAATGACCTCTTCCGCACGAACGTCATGTTAGGCGTAGGTGGTGGCTTCACGTGGGATCGTTATCGTCTGGAGGCCGGTTATGACTTTGGTCTGAATAACTTGATCAAGACACCCACGTACTCCAAGGATCGTATGTCGGAGTGGCAGTGGCACGTCAGTTTCATTTACACATTATAATGCGAAAGATATTCTTTGTTCTGTTGCTTCTGTTGGCAACAGGGGTGTCTGCTGAGACGATCACAGGCACCGTTGTTGATGCGCGCGGCGATGCAATGCCGTTCGTCACTGTCTCCGTGTTGGCGCAGGACTCCAGCCTGATCACCGGTGCTATCACTGATGAGGCTGGACGGTACGAGGTGACGGTGAACGGATTAACGGGTGAGGGGATGAAAGGAGTGATTATCCAGGCTTCGTATATCGGTTACCAGACGGCTTTCGGCGGTCCGGACTTCGTGCTCCGGGAGGAGACTGAGCATCTTGCCGAGGTGGAGGTGAAAGCCCGCAAACCCCTCGTGGAACGGCAGATGGACAAACTGGTGCTGAACGTCAGCGCGTCGCCACTGTCTGCTGGCTCAACCGGCAATGATATCCTGCGTCGTGCCCCCGGCGTACGTATTGACAAGGATGGCAACATCACCGTCAACGGCAAGTCCGTGGAGGTGTACGTGGATGGCAAACCTTCGTACCTGAGCGGACAGCAACTTAAGGCGATGCTTGACGGCACGGATGGTAATACGATTGAGAAGATCGAGATCATCAGTAACCCCTCGGCGAAGTACGACGCCAGCGGACAGGGAGGTATCATCAATATCAAGACCAAACGGAACATGATGAAGGGGCTGAACGGCACATTGTCAGCCGCGTACGGAGGTATGTACTTCGGCGACGTGAAGCGGTACTTGCAGATGGATATGGTTTCGCTCAACCTCAACTACCGCAGCGAGAAGACTTACACCTTCGGTCAGTTGACGCAGGTCTATGCGCAGAACGATGTGGATTTTGAGAGTTATCGCGAGACACCCGCGCTCAAGAACTACTCCTATTCGCATTACGATATGGATTTTCAGTATTACATGCTCAAGGCTGGTAATGACTGGTATATCGATTCGGTGAATACGTTCGGATTTATTCTGCAAGTGCCGTACATGAGGGCGGATCAGCGGATCGTGCCTGACGGCAACCATGCTTATACGATAGCAGGCGCGGATACGACGAACAGCACGACCCGGTCGTCGAACATGCTGGGGGCGCCGCAACACACGGCGAACCTCAACTACACGCACACCTTCTCCGAAACGCTGGAACGCGAGATCACGGTGAACGTGGACTATAACCGCTACAACAACCGTTCGCGCAACTACCAGCAGACGGATTACAGCAAACCCGTTAACGGGTATCAGTCGCTCGGGCTGGATATCAACAGTAAGCAGATCGTGGATATATACAGCGCCAAGTTGGACTTTCAGACTAAGTTGTGGAAGACGGGGCTGCTCGAATGCGGCGTGAAATATGTGCTGTCAAGCACGAATAACAACATGACTACGGATTCGTTACTGGATGGAACACGTATCGGTATCAGCCCCTCGGATTTCATCTACGATGAGCATGTCGCAGCCGCCTATATCTCTGTAGGCAAGCAGTTCGGTGAACATTGGAACGCCAAGCTGGGTATCCGTGGTGAATATACGTACAGTCACGGTAACTGGAAATCAGCCGACTCGATCACCACCAAGTCGTATTTCGATCCATTCCCGACAGCATATGTGGGTTACACCTCTTCCCCGCTGGGTAAGATCGGACAACCGATAACCGTCAGCGTCAGTTATACACGGCGTATCAAGCGTCCGAGTTACTGGATGTTGAACCCGTTTGTGACGTATGTTGACGCTTATTCCGCACAGTTGGGAAACACAGAACTCAAGCCGGAGTTTAACAACGACGTAGAGTTGCATTTCAGTTGGACGCAGTACCTGTCAATGACCTTCAATTTCGCCCACACGCAGGATATGTTCTCGTCCAAGGTGACGATTCGCCCGGACGGTAAGGGGTATTCACAATGGACGAATTTCGGTACCTGCACCACGCATGGTGTCAATGCATCGCTGACCGAGTTGCCTATCGTGCCGAAGTTCGACGAGGAGCATAAGGTCAGCGGCGCTTGGTTGGCTTTGACAGTCAACGGCGGCTGGTTGCATTTCATCAACAGGTCGTACGAGACGCAGACGGATGGCAAACCCGTTTACGAGAACAGAAACCATTACGGCTATGTCAGCGGCACGCTGTCGGCCTATCTGCCCAAAGACTGGACGCTGAGCTTTGACGGTAACTGGTCATCACCGATGACCACGGGCTATAACCGCTCAGGAAGTACGTATTTCCTTGGTTTTGGCGTACGTAAAATGTATATGCAGAAAGGCTTGATCTTCAACCTCAATGTGCAAGACTTGGCACGTTCGATGTCGTTCCATAGCGAAGATCTGGGACAGCAACCGGGGTATATCAGCTGGTCGAAGAACACCGTCCGTGCGCAGAAAGTCATGTTGTCCGTCACGTGGATGTTCGGTCAGTACCAGCAACACAAGCAACGTAAGGTCGGCGATATGGACGAGCTTGGCCGTCTCGGTGGCGGTGGCGGCGTCCAGAGCGGACAATAGTCAGCAATCAACAACCGGTAGTAAAAAAAATCCCACATTTTTGCACAAAAACTTGCAAATGCGGGATTTTTTCCGTACCTTTGCAGCGGATTTGGGTTAAGCTTGTAATTCGTGTCCACAGAATAAAACCAAAATCAAGATAATACCATGAGTTGGATCATGATTCTTCAGCTCCTGATCGTGTTAGGAGCATTGTGGGTCGGTTCGCGTTACGGCAGTCTGGCGCTTGGCGCTATCTCCGGTATCGGTCTGGCGATCCTCGTGTTCGGTTTCGGCATGAAGCCCGGTAGTCCTCCGACAGATGTCATCTACATTATCATCGCAGCAGTCACCTGCGCCGGTGTGATGCAGGCTTCTGGCGGCATGGACTGGTTGATTCAGTTGGCGGAGAAGATGCTGCGCAAGCATCCGGATCGTATCACGTTCCTCGCTCCGCTGACGACGTTCTTCCTGACGGTGCTGGTGGGTACAGGACACGTGGTCTATACGCTGATGCCTATCATCTGTGACATTGCGCTCAAGAAAGGCATCCGTCCCGAGCGTCCGTGTGGCGTGGCGTCCATCGCTTCGCAGGTAGGTATAACTTGTTCGCCAATCGCGGCAGCTGTGGTAGCGTTCGTGAGCATCTCCAATGCCAACGGCTTTGATGTGACGATCCCGCAAGTGCTGATGATCACCATCCCCGCCTGTCTGTGCGGTCTGATGGCAGCTGCGGCAGCATCGTACAAACGCGGTCTGGATCTGGACAAAGACCCGGTCTTCCAAGCGAAGATTGCGGATCCCGAACAACGCGCGTATATATACGGT
>CACZRD010000118.1 GCA_902783545.1 uncultured Bacteroidales bacterium | reverse complement strand
TCTCAGGCATGCACATACTCAATATAGTATTATATACTATGTATATAATACCGCTCGATGAAAACGTTAGTGATTCGTTATATATTCGTTATATATTGGTTAGATATTTGTTAAGCATTAACAAGGGCAAAACCAGCCCCCTGCGGAATTCCGTTGGGGGCTGGTAATGGATATCATATAGCAGTAAGCGCTATCCGACAGTACCTTCGAGGGATACTTGCAGCAGTTTCTGCGCCTCAACGGCAAACTCCATCGGCAGTTTGTCCATCACCTCTTTGGCGTAACCGTTGACAATCAGCCCGACAGCATCCTCAAGGCTTATCCCTCGCTGCTGGCAGTAAAAGAGTTGGTCTTCGTTGATCTTCGAGGTCGTGGCCTCATGTTCCACGACTGCCGTCGGGTTGCTGAGTTGCATCACAGGGAACGTGTGCGCGCCGCACTTGTCGCCGATCAGCAACGAGTCGCACTGCGAGTAGTTGCGGGCATTATCCGCGTGGCTGCTGACCTTCACCAAACCGCGGTAACTGTTCTGACTCTGACCGGCAGATATACCCTTGCTCACAATCCGTGAGCGGGTGTTCTTGCCCAGATGGATCATCTTCGTGCCTGTGTCTGCTTGCTGGAAGTTGTTCGTCACGGCTACGGAATAGAACTCCGCCGACGAGTTGTCGCCGCGCAAGATACACGACGGATACTTCCATGTGATAGCCGATCCCGTCTCAACTTGCGTCCAACTCAATCGCGCGTTATTATAAGTAATGCCGCGTTTGGTGACGAAGTTATAGATACCGCCCTTGCCTTGCTTGTCGCCCGGGTACCAGTTCTGCACGGTCGAATACTTCACCTCGGCATCGTCATGCACGATGATCTCCACGATTGCTGCGTGCAGTTGGTTCTCGTCACGCCGCGGCGCAGTACAACCCTCCAGATATGACAGATACGCGCCTTCGTCAGCTATAAGTAATGTCCGCTCGAACTGCCCCGTGTTCTGCGCATTGATGCGGAAATAAGTGGAAAGCTCCATCGGGCAGCGTACGCCTTTCGGTATATACACAAACGATCCGTCAGAGAATACCGCCGAGTTCAGTGCTGCGTAGAAATTGTCGGAGTAAGGCACAACAGACCCAAGATATTTCCTCACCAAATCCTCATGCTCGCGCACAGCCTCGCTGATCGAGCAGAAGATGATCCCTTTCTCTGCCAGTGTCTCGCGGAAAGTAGTCTTGACCGATACGGAGTCCATCACCGCATCCACAGCCATGTTCCCCGCCAATGCCGCACGCTCCTCCAACGGAATACCGAGCTTGTCGAAGGTCTTGGCTATCTCAGGATCAATATCTTGCTGATTGCTGACTGCTGATGACTGATTGCTGTTAGTTTTAGGCGCTGCGTAGTATGATATATCTTGGAAGTCAATCTCGGGAATAGTCAGATGTGCCCACGTAGGCACGGGCATTGTGAGCCACTTGCGGTACGCCTTCAGCCGGAACTCAAGCAACCATTCCGGCTCACCTTTCTTGGCGGATATGGTGCGGATGACATCCTCGTTCAATCCTTTGCCGATGACGTCCGTCTGCACATCCGTGGTGAAACCGTACTTGTACTCACCCGTTGTAATGTTTTCTATAATCTTGTTCTGTGCCATTTGACTGACCGCTGATTACTAACTGCTGATTACTGAATACTAAAAAGTGCCGCAATCGTGCGGCACTCTTGGAGGTCGGTAGCAGATTCGAACTGCTGTCCCCGGTTTTGCAGACCGATCCCTAACCACTCGGGCAACCGACCATTCGCGTTCGGCATTGCGGTGAAACGAACGCGAATGCAAAGATACATTATTTTTTTGAATTATGCAAATATTTTAGCAAAAAAATGATAATTATTGTCCAAATCATATCAATCTTTGCTTGTCAAGGTGTCAATCTATACCTTTTAGAGCCTCAATCGCGCGTTTCGTGATATCATCGTCGCGCTCAAACAACGGGAAGAATCCCGCATCGCCCATGATGTCCCGCACGATATACGCATTCACAATCCGAACAAGCAATGCTTTTGACTTTGCCAATTCCTCTTCGTTGGGTTCGACACCTTTCTGCTCGCAGAACGTTACGAACTCCGGCAGCCAGTTTGCCGCCAACAGGTGTTTCTCCAGATCCTGCCACTTGGTGTACTTGGCGAGCTGCTTGCGGTGGGTATCCGCATAGCGGTACGCAAACTGATAGGTGAACGCCCTGTTGCTCACGATGTTGAAGTACGGACTATGCTGCGTGGTGTCTCTGCCGACGAAGATGTCCGGCATAATTCCTCCGCCGCCATAGACAATACGACCTTTCTTTGTGCGGTAGGTCGTTGTGTCTGCAAAATGGATACTATCCGCCGAGTAGAACTCTCCGTGCTCGAAGCGCTCTTCCAGATCCTGACGGTACGACTCGTTGTCTCCGAGCTTATAAGGCTTCTGTATGCATCGCCCGGATGGTGTGTAGTAACGTGCAACCGTCAGACGCACTGCACTGCCGTCCGCAAACGGGAATTGCTGTTGCACCAGCCCTTTGCCGAACGAGCGCCTACCGATGATCTGTGCGCGGTCGTTGTCTTGCATCGCACCGGCAAAGATCTCCGATGCCGAGGCGCTGAAATTATCAATCAGCACTACGAGTGGCACATCCTTGAATCGCCCGCCGCCATTAGCTCTTGCCTCGTAACGCGGATATGCGCGTCCCTCAGAATACACAATCAGGTCGCCGGCCTGCAAGAACTCGTTTGCCATCTTCACCGCCTGATCCAGATAACCACCGCTGTTCTCGCGCAGGTCGACGATATACTCCGTTGCCCCTTCGGAACGCAGTTCAGCCAGTGCGTTGATGAACTCCTTGTATGTCGTCTCGCCGAACTTGTTCACACGGATAAAGCCGATCTTCTTTGCTGACCGCTGACCACTGGCTGCTGGTTGCTCTATAATAAACTGTGCATCAACGGAGTGCACGGGTATATCGCCGCGCACAATGGTGAAGTTCAGTATCTCAGGCGTGCCGAAGCGCATAATGCCGAGCTTGACTTCCGTGCCTTTCGGACCGCGCAGCGTGTGCATCACGCGTTCGTTCGTAGTGCCCTTGCCCACAAACGTCGAGTCGTTGACCATCACGATCTTATCACCCGCCAACACACCGACATGTTCACTCGGACCACCGGATATAACTGCCACGATGTTCACCGTATCGTTCTGGATAGTGAACTGCACGCCGATGCCCGAGAACGACCCTGACAACTCAGAGTTCACCAGTTCGATATCTTTTTTCGGTATGTACGATGAGTGCGGATCGAGCTGCTTGACCAGATCATCAAGCACGATATCGGTGATGGAGTCGATGTTCAGGGTGTCAACATAGGACTGCTGCATGAGTTGCAACATCTGGTCTGCCTTCGACGACGGCGCCATCATCAATTGCCCGTTACGGATATAGAAATGCTGCGCATTGACTTTGTTGCTCACCGCGTTACCGATGATGAACCCCACAAGGATGCACAGAATAGAGATGCTCGGTAATATGTACTTCTTCATAGTCTCTTTTGTCTTTTAGCAACCATGGTTGGCTGCGGTCTTTACTCTTTCAGCGTAGCGGTCTGTTCATCCGGCATATAATCAACTTGTATGCCGGCGCGCTCCAAGAGATCGACGCCATCCATCAGCCGGTACTTCTCGCCATACACCACGCGCTTGATGCCGGATTGTATAATCAACTTTGAGCACTCCATGCAAGGTGAGGCGGTGACGTAGAGTGTCGCGCCGTCTGAACTGTTGCCGGAGCGTGCAACCTTCGTGATGGCATTCGCCTCGGCGTGCAGCACATAGGGTTTGCTGACATTATTCTCCTCACATATATTTTCGAACCCAGACGGCGTGCCGTTGTAGCCGTCGGAAATGATCATCTTGTCTTTCACCAGTAGTGCGCCTACCTTGCGGCGGACACAATAACTATTTTCCGCCCACGTGCGCGCCATGCGCATGTACAAATGGTCACGTTTGTCTTGTTTGTTCATAGTAATACGAGTTTTTGATGACGAGTGCAAATACCGTGCCAAGAAACACTACGCAAATCAGTATGCCGACTCAAGTACACGAATCTGGGTGATCGTCTGTTTGAGCGTACGTTTGCGTTCGTTGATCTCGCCGGATAGGATAGGGATGCGCGCTTGCAGCGATGCGCGTGTGGTAGTGTCGGCGTCATAATACTGATGACGAAGGCTGTCAAGCATCTCTATGGCTTGTGACTGAATATGCTCCAGCTCGATATAATGTTCATAGAGACTGCGTGCCGAGTCGTTGCGGAAATTCGAAAGACGGGTGTAGGTCTCTGCATCATTGAGTACGAAGAAGATAGAGTCAGCCTTCGTGCTACTGCCTGTTGTTTGGGTAGGGAGGAACTGTTGAGGCGTGGCGGTGAGCAGCGGCACGATACTGTCGAGCCGCGCGAGAGCGATCAGTTCGTTGTCCGGTAGTCCGCGCAGGTACGAGCGTTCGTTTAGGGCGATGCGGTATATCTCAACGGAGTCGGTATCCGGACAGTGGCGGTTGGTGGCGAACAGAGCATAGCCGTTGTTCTCATCCGTCACATAGAGGTAGTCGTCCTCCGGCGAGTTGAACGGCAGACCGATGTTCTCTGCCGGCAACCACTGCCCGAGAGCGGCATTATAGCGGGTCATGTAGATATCCAAGCCACCTAAGCCTCCTTCGCGGTCGGAGGCGAAGTACAGCGTCGCACCGTCAGGCAGCACAAACGGATAACAGTTCGTTGCTCCGCTGTTGACAGCGTCGCTAAGCGTGTCAGGATCTTCCCAGTTCTGCAAGAGCCGCTGCTGGCTGACGAGCAGGGTGCGTGTAGCAGTCAGACTGTCATGCTGTTCTGTAACGCGTACGGAGAAATACCGTCTGTCGCCGCGTTGCGTAGTGAACCGGCTGCCAAGACTGTCGATGTCAAGCAGACCGTTGTCGCTGCTGATGGTATAGGCATTGAGTATGTCGGCTTTGGGTAACAACTGAACACCAAGCACCTCAATACGGCTGACATGCTTGAGATAACGTGCAATGACCTGCGCCGTGGCTATACGCTGTTGTACATGTTGCCAGCGTTCGTGCTGTTCGTCAATCGTAGGCAGAAACAACTCGTAGGTGGCAATGGCTTCCGTCATGCGCCATTGTTGGAAATAGATTTCGCCGAGAAAGTAATTACGTAGTGGATATTTCGTGCCGGCTTTGATAAACAGCTCTTCTGCAGCAGTCAGATCGCCGAGTTCTTGTGCGCAACGAGCTGCGCGGTAGAGGTAAAGCGGGTGGGCTGGCTGCCTTTGCAGTAGTGATTCGTACACGGCGCGTGCTCCGGCATAATCCTGGGCGGCGAATAGCTCGTCCGCCTGCCGCGCGCCCTGACTATAGCCCAATAGGCAGTTCAGAAGCAACGTGAAGATGATAAGTACACGATAGCGCATAGTGAATAATTTGTATCAAGCACAAAAACGGCTGCAAAGATACAATTTTTTTTTCAAATCTGCAAATTTTTTCAAAAAATGTATACTAATGATGAAAAAAGTTCGTATAAATTTGCAAATATACTTTTTTTTTTGTAACTTTGCAGCGTGATTACAAAACTCGGGGTATTAGCTCATCTGGTAGAGCGTAACGTTCGCAATGTTAAGGTAAGGGGTTCGAGTCCCCTATACTCCACACTTGAAGGATGAAGGTGACGCAGTTAGGGAACTAACTGCGTTTGTTGAAAAAAATATAATATAGTACTGAATATGAAAAAATCAATTTTTGCTATTGCTTTGCCACTTATGTTGGCAAGCTGTGGTGTAACCCGTATCGTGACCGTTGCTCCGGCTCCGGAGCCCGTTGTAGTTACTCAACCTGCCCCGACAACAACGGTAGTGGTGGCTCAACCCGCGACCCAGCCACAGACCCAGGTTGTCTATACGCAGCCAGTGAGCACGACTGTGACTTATCCGCGTACACAGACAACGCGCACTACAACCATCGAAGTGACTCCGCTCACACAGGATATAAGCCTGTATCTTGACCTGCAGGCCGTAGCAGCGGCTTTCGCGCAGGCGAACAGCGTGGAGGAGTTTGAGATGATCCTGAACTCCAACTCGTATATCATCTCTAACCTTGATCTCAATCGTGACGGATACATTGACTACCTGCGCGTGTTGGAAACGCTGGAGGGGCGCACGCACGTGTTGCTCATACAAGCCGTGCTGGCTGCGAATATTTATCAGGATGTAGCGACGCTGGTGGTAGAGATGGGCTATACGACACCGTACGTTCAGGTGATTGGCGCACCGTACATCTACGGTGTGAACTATATCATCGAGCCGGTGTACTACAAACGTCCACCGCTGTTTGACCGTTTCGGTCGTCCGAAGTACGCACATTGGCGTTCACCGTACTACTGGAATCACTTCCCTAATCACTATACGCGCCACGCACCTTACCATATAGGGCATTATCAGGCATATGTGACAACGTACATGGAGAATCACCATTATTGCCACAACGTGCATTATGTAGATCATTACCATTACAACAACTACGCTGAAGTATGCCGTCCTGTATCACGTAGTGACTATGCGCAGCAGTATCCGGAGCAGTCGTTCTCTCGTCGCACAACAGCAACGTACGTTCCTGCCGGCAGCCAGACGGCTACCCGCGTAACGAATGCCCGCCAACTCAGTCAAGCTGTTGAGCAATCGGGCGCAACACGCACGACAACAAGCACACGTAACAGTTCGGCAAGTTCGCGTAACAGTTCGGCAAGCACGCGCAGTAATAATAGCAGTAGCAGCGGCAATAGCAGTAACGCAGCTGCACGCACTACGCCTTCCACGCAGCAGACAACGGGCACTTCGCGTACCTCTGCAACACAACAATCGAGTACTTCGCGCACCTCTGCAACGCAGCAGTCGAGTACTTCTCGTACCTCTGCAACGCAGCAGTCAAGTACTTCTCGTACCTCTGCAACGCAACAGTCAAGTACTTCTCGTACTTCAGCAGCAACAGCACAACCTGCGAGCAGTGCGCAGCGTACAAGTACGACTACCACACGTGTGCGCAATTCGGGAACCACGAGCACGCAACGTACACCGGCTGCCACTCCGGCGCGTAGCGCATCGACAAGTACGCGCAATAGCACAAGCGCTACCCGTTCGGCGGGAACAACTACCCGCACGGCAGAAAAAAGTACAAACACGGTGGAAAAAAGTACACGCAGGTAAGTGCCTTTTGACAGAACACTATATCGGGTTGGAAGTTATGTGCGTCATCAACTGACGGCGTGGCATACGGGTGGCGAAGGTGTTCACTCACCCACGCTGTTCTATATCGTGCGGATGATTATGTATGACGATAACGCGTATTACGTGTTTCCGCAGATAGAACAGCAGCGTGGAAAGTTACTGCACAGCGCAGACATCGTGCACCAAACAGATTATGGAACGGGTGCGCGCGCGAGCGAGCAAGAGGACGGTGCTGTTATAGCCCGCCGTGTAGCGGACATAGCGCGCAGCCATCTTGCGCCACCGGCAACAGGGCAACTGCTCTTCCGGCTTGCTAACTACCTGACGGCACTGCACACCCCGTTGACAATAGTGGAACTCGGAACATCGCTCGGCATAACAACGGCTTATCTTGCTTCGCCAAGTCCGAAAAACACCGTGCAGACTTACGAAGGAGCGGAGGAGGTGATAGAAGAAGCAATGAAGACATGGCGTGCGTTGAAGCTGACGAATATTGAACCCGTGGTGGGGAATATAGACCAAACGCTGGCAACGAATTGCCCGAAGAGGGTGGACTTGGCTTATATCGATGCCAACCACACTTATGAGGCGACTTTGCGGTATTTTCGGCAACTGCTGCCGGCAGCTGGGCAACAGTCGATATATGTGGTTGACGATATACACCATTCGCCGGAGATGGAACGTGCTTGGCACGCAATACAGGCTATTCCTCAAGTGACGAGCACGATAGACTGCTATCACTGCGGATTAGTGTTCTTTGATAAACATTATATACGCAAGCACTATCGGATGCGCTTGTAACGGATAACTGATAACTGATTTCTGATAGCTGATAACCGATAACATAAAATGATATACACAAAGACAGGTGATAAGGGTACAACCTCACTGGCTAATGGTGCGCGCGTGAGTAAAAGCGATCCACACATCGAGGCCTATGGCACCGCAGACGAACTGAACTCGCAGTTCGGGTGGTTGCGCGCGTTACTCGAAGAGTTGCCGCCGGACGATGTGCAGGTGCATGTCGATCAAGTGGCAGTAGTGCAGAACAAACTGTTCAATCTTGGAGCATATCTTTCTTTTGCACCGGGCGAATGGATTAAAGATGAGGATGTCAGAGAAATTGAACAATGGATAGACACCATCCAGACAGAACTGCCACCGCAACACGCGTTTATCCTGCCTGCCGGCAGTCAGGCGATAGCGGCAGCACATATATGCCGTACGGTGACGCGAAGATTGGAGAGGTTGATGGTGCGATTGTCGGAAGACGATTCGCAGAAAGCAGAAAAGGGGGCAGATGAGCAACTGATGACTGCCATCCGATGGGTGAACAGGCTTTCGGATTATTGCTTCGTTTTAGCCCGTAAATGTACCATTTTGCAAAAAAAATCGCCTATTGAGTGGAAAAAATAAAAAAAAATGCAAAAAAACTTGCATATATCGATAATTTTTTGTACCTTTGCGCGAAATTTTGTGTACTATGCATAAATTATGCGCCGAAGAGCGTGCCTCTTTGCGTATATAAAAGCCATTAACACAACGGAATATGTATTGGAATCTTGAATTGGCATCGAAACTGGAAGATGCTCCTTGGCCTGCAACGCGGGACGAGTTACTTGACTACGCGCAACGCACGGGTGCGCCGATGGAAGTGATTGAGAACCTCAACGAGATTGAGGATGATGAAGAGGAATTTGAATCCATAGAGGATCTGTGGCCGGATTTCCCGACCAAAGATGACTTTTTCTTTGACGAGGAAGAGTATTGATCCGTGTGGGTTCGCTGAAAAACAATGTGTGTCGGTGTGAGTGCGAAGCGAATTGTTCTGTTGTTGGGCATAATTGTGTGTGGTGTAACAGCCGTGCGAGCACAATTCGATCCGCAGATAGGACAATACATGTATCTGCCGACAGCCTATAATCCCGCAGCGGCGGGTGAGGACGACCTGATGAAGATAGCGGGTATGCACCGCATGCAGTTCACGGGCATCAAGAATGCACCGATGACAACATACTTCTCATTCAGCTCGCCGTTCGTGATAGGCAAAACAAAACATGCTGCCGGAGTGCGGTTCATGAATGACCGTTTCGGATTGTTCTCCAATCAGGCGCTGCACGCGCAGTATGCGTACAGGCATCGATTGGGTAACGGATACTTGGCTATAGGTGTTGATCTCGGGTTCGTGAACATCAGTTTTGCGAGTGACAGCGTCAATCTTAGCCAACTCGATGCAGAGTACTTCTCGTCATCAGACCCTGCGCTGCCGACGGGGCAAGGAGGAAACGGTATGACGTTCGACGCAGGAGCGGGTATATGGTATTCCGCGCCGACATGGTGGGCGGGAATAAGTATGAGCCACCTGACATACCCGACATTGCATTGGAGTGACGAGTCGGACTTCCACCTGAAGGGAACGATGTACATCGCAGGAGGATACAACTGGAAACTCAAGAACAAGAACTGGGTGCTCAAGCCTTCGATGCTGGTGATGACGGATTTCCGGGAGTGGGATATCAATATCACCATGATGGCGGAGATAAAGGAGAAGTATCGCTTCGGAGCCAGCTACCGCATCTTGGGAAATGTGGGATTGCTCTTCGGAATGGATATCATCTCAGGACTGCAGATAGGTTACACGTACGAGTTGCCGACATCCAAACTGATATACGAGAGTTACGGCTCACACGAGATATATCTCGCATACGGATTTGATATACTAAAGCCCAAACGTACCAACCGCTATAAGAGTGTGAGGTACTTATAATAGAAACGATAATATTAAAAACGAAGACACTAACAATTTTTATCGATATGAAATTGAAAACTATTCTGCCGATTCTGACGCTGACAGTAGCGCTTGTTGGTTGTAACAAACCGGCTGGAGAATTGGTAGGTGCCAGTAAAGCAAAGAAATTCTCGGAAGCTGACCCGTTTGGCATGTTGCTTATCCGCAAGGGTAGTTTCATGAAGGGCGAGAATACGCAGTCGAACCTGTTCACTATGCCGGACAACAAGGTGATGTCCACAGTGGATGCGTTCTGGATGGATGAGACCGAGATCACGAACAACGAGTACAAGCAGTTCGTCCTCTGGGTGCAAGACTCGATAGCCATGACGCTGTTGGTGCGTGCCGGTGCTGCCGACGAGTATGCCGACGGGTTGCAGTTTATGGTGACGCCTAAAGAGGAGTATATCGAGGAGATTGTTCCGGACACCGTTCTCAATTGGTCGATGACCAACAAGATTCCTTGGAACAAGTACAAGACCGATGAAGAGGTGCATGCTGCTCTGCGTCCGCTGTTCTACTCCGACCATACGATCAATACCAACCGTATGCACTACCACTACTCGTGGAAGAACTATGACCAGGCGAAGTTGCAGCAGAACAAGTTCGATGTAGCCAAGGGTAAGTATCCTGACAATGCGAAAGCACGTGTGGATTCGTTCTGGGTGGACGAGAATGGCGCCATCTTCGACACAACCATCATTCGCAAACTCGTCGAGCCAAAGGATCTATACACAGAGTGTATCATCAATATCTACCCCGATACAATGGTGTGGATTCGTGATTTCCAATATGCGTACAACGACCCGAAGATGCTCAAGTACTTCTCGCACGAGGGATATGCTAACTATCCTGTAGTCGGCGTTACATGGGAGCAGGCACACGCTTTCTGCCATTGGCGTACCAAGATCATGCAAGACAACACCAAGATTGAGGCACAGACATATCGTTTGCCGACGGAAGGTGAGTGGGAGTATGCTGCTCGTGGTGGCCGCAAGATGGCAGCTTACCCGTGGGGTGGAAACTATGTGCGTGACTACAAAGGCTGTTTCCTTGCAAACTTCAAGCCATATCATGGCGCGTACAATGATGATACCGGCAACGGTCCGATGGCTGTGGCTTCATATCGTCCGAATGATTTCGGATTGTTCGATATGGCGGGTAACGTGTCGGAGTGGACGATGGAATCTTTCTCACCAACAGCAAGTGCCATCATACATGACTACAACCCGAACCACGCATATATGGCGCGCAAGAGCGACCCTGATCAGTTGAAGCGCAAAGTGATCAAAGGCGGCAGCTGGAAGGATGTGAAGGATTACCTCCAGTGCGGCGCACGCGATTACGAATACCAGTACGAGAGCCGTCCGTACATCGGATTCCGTTGCGTTCGTTCGTACATCGGCGAGTAAAAACATAGTTAACTTAAGTTATATACATTTAAAATCAAAAAAAATGGCTAACAAAGAAAAAAGCGGATTCATGAAATGGTATGAATCCTACAAAGGAAAACGTGTTACAGGTATCATCTATTCTGTAGGTGCAGCTGTCGTAATTGTCGGTGCGTTGTTTAAGATTTTGCACTGGCCTGGTGCTTCTGTAGTGCTTATGATCGGTATGTTCACCGAGGCGTTCCTTTTCACTATCGGTACATTGGATGCTCCTCACCCGACGTATGCGTGGGAGCAGGTATTCCCGCAACTCGTTTCGTTGGAGCATGGTTGCGAGCCTGAACTTTATGCTGAAGTTTCGAAGCGCGAGAGACCGACTCTGCTCGGCTCGATGGGCGGTAACGGTGGCGGTAGCGGCGCTGCTATCCCGGCAGGTGCATTGTCTGACAAAGACCAGGCAAGTCTGAGCGAAGGTATCCAAAAGTTAGCCAAGACGGCTCAACAGCTCAATGATCTCGGCAAGGTAGCTGAAGGTTCTGCCAAACTCGGTGAGAAGATGGAAGTTGCCGGTACGGCTATGGAGAAGTTCGCTGCTTCGGCAACGAATATGTCCGGTCAGACCGAGGCTTACGAGAAGGGGCTGAACGCAGTGAATGCCAACCTGAACAACCTCAACGCCGTATATGAGCTCCAGCTCAAGAACGTACAGGCTCAGGCTGATGCCCTCAAGCAGCAAGCTGACAAGACCAACGCCGCTACCTCGCAGGTAGAGCTGATGGCTGAGGATATGAAGAAGGCTGCTGCAGCTGCATCGGCTGCCATGAAGAGCAGTGAGGCTTACGAGGCTGCTGCTAAGCAACTCGCATCGCAGGTTGCTGAGCTCAACAAGGTTTACGGATCCATGCTCAGCGCTATTGCATAAGTGAACCATTTCCTGAAGTATTTACTAACGCATAAAGAAATTCAGAAATGAGTGGAGCAACCAACTGTCCGGAAACTCCGAGACAAAAAATGATTGGTATGATGTACCTCGTGCTTACCGCCATGTTGGCGTTGAACGTAAGTACGAACGTGCTTGATGCCTTC
>CACZRD010000117.1 GCA_902783545.1 uncultured Bacteroidales bacterium | reverse complement strand
CATAGCCGAGGTAGCAGCCACGCTCGCCTTCTCAACCATCGAGAACAACGATAAGGTGGGTTGTATCTTCTTCTCCGACAAGATCGAGAAAGTGATCCCCGTCAAGAAGGGCAAAAGCCATGTGCTGCATATCATCCGCGAACTCTTGGACTTCGAGCCGACATCCAAAGGTACGGATGTGGCAACGGCTGTGCAGTTCTTTGCCAACGCGCAGAAACGCCATGCAACCTGCTTCCTTATCTCCGACCTGGTCGGCGTAGGCGGACAACTGGTAACCGAGGGCAAAAAGAAAGGTCGTCTGCTGGTTGAGCAACCGCTGATGATTGCCTCCTCGAAGCACGACATGAACGTCATTCAGGTCTATGACCACCGCGATGCCGAACTGCCGGATGTAGGACTACTCAAACTCAACGATGCCGAGACCGGCGAACGCATGTGGGTGAACACCTCGCGTGCCGACATACGCAAGGCGTACAACGAGACGTGGACCAAGCAGCAGGCAGCATTGCAAGACGTGTTTGTCCGCACCGGTGTGAATGCCGTGTCGATGCAGACCAACGAGGATTACGTGCGCGCACTCATGCGACTATTTAAAATGTAGACCGCTGCGCTGAAAGAATAAAGACCGCTTACGCTAAAAGACAAAAGACAAAATGCTCTTAAGTATTCTATTATCCATAGTAATCAACACCTCGCTCGACTCGACGGTTGTGTGCTTGGGTGACCAGACCGGACTTCGGTTCGAGGCAACCTGTGCACCGGATGAGCATGTCACCTACCCGACTTTCGGCAAGGAACTCATCGACGGCATCGAGATCGTCAAGCAGAGCCCTGTCGATTCGTTTGTTGACAAACAAGGCAAGCACTACAAGCAAGAGTTGATGCTCACCTCGTTTGAGGACTCGCTGTTCTTTGTTGAGCCGATAGCCTTTGCTTGCGGTAGTGATACCGCCTACAGCGAGACGATCACCCTGAACTTTGTTCAGCCGTTTGTGCTCGACTCAACGAACGCCATCTGCGACATCCGCGACATCCAGAAAGCGCCTATCTGGTGGTGGGGATATATCCGCTGGATCCTCGGTGTAATGCTGTTAATAGGTATATGCTGGCTCATCTGGTGGCTGCTTGGCAAAGTAGGCAACTACAACGGCAAGTACATTCCCGCTGCTAAGAAAGAGCCCGAACGCCCCGCAGAAGAGGTTGCTCTCGAAGAGCTCGACCGTATCCGCGAGGAGAAGATCTGGACGCAAGGTCACACCAAGCAGTACCACACCGAACTGACGGATGTGCTGCGTACGTATATCGCCAAGCGTTTCGGCGTGGCATCGACGGAAAAGACCTCGGACGAGACCCTGCAAGCGATGAAGCCTATTCTGAGTGAACAGCGCGAACTGCACGCCTCGCTGAGCAAAGTTCTCCGCCTCGCTGACCTCGTGAAGTTCGCCAAGTGGCAAGCTACGCCCGACGAAAACGAGCAAGCGTTGCACATAGCCTACGAGTTTGTCAACGAGACCAAGCCCGTACCCGCCGAGCCAAAAGAAGAGGAAAATGACCAAACAAATGGTAAATCGTAAATGAACAAATTGTAAATAGTTTCATGTTTTCACAACCTGCATATTTATTTCTGCTACTGCTGCTGATTCCTATGAGCGTTTGGTACGTTTGGCGGATGCACAATGCCGACGCGTCATTGCGCGTGTCGAGCACCTCATCGCTACGCCAATATGCCCTGCCGTCGTGGGTGCGTCACGTGCCGTTCGCACTGCGCGTAATAGCAGTGGTGCTGCTTTCCATAGCACTGGCTCGTCCGCAACTGACCAACCGCTGGCAGTCGGAATCCACCGAAGGCATTGACATCATGATGGCGCTCGACATCTCCGGCACAATGCTTGCCGAAGACCTCAAGCCTAACCGTCTGGAGGCAGCCAAGAACGTCGGCTCGGACTTTATCCTTGCCCGCCCGAATGACCAGATAGGTCTCGTGGTGTTTGCCGGAGAGAGTTTCACCCAGTGTCCGCTCACCGTGGATCACACCGCGCTTGTGAACCTCTTCCAAGCCGTGGAGTTCGGCATGATTGACGACGGCACAGCTATCGGTCTCGGTCTCGCGAACTGCGTGAACCGAATGAAAGACTCGAAGACGAAGTCGAAGGTGATCATCCTACTCACCGACGGCTCGAACAACGCCGGAGATATTGACCCGCAGACGGCTGCCGAGATAGCCAAGACTTTCGGCATCCGCGTTTATGCCGTTGGCGTCGGTTCATATGGCCAAGCCCGCGTGCCGGTGCAGACACCGATGGGAATGCAGTACATGATGATGGATTCGCAGTTTGACGAAACGACGCTCAAGAACATCGCCAACACTAC
This sequence comes from uncultured Bacteroidales bacterium, assembly GCA_902783545.1. Taxonomy (GTDB): domain Bacteria; phylum Bacteroidota; class Bacteroidia; order Bacteroidales; family Paludibacteraceae; genus Colicola. The sequence goes on along the minus strand of CACZRD010000117.1, from coordinate 10,287 downwards.
CGGAGGCGCGTATTTCCGCGCTACGGATAACAACTCGCTCAAGAACATCTACGAGCAGATTGACCAACTGGAGAAAACCAAACTCCGTGTGCGCGAGTACAGCAAGCGCATCGAGAACTTCATGCCCTATCTGTTGGCAGCCCTCATGCTCCTGATTGCAGAGATCCTCGTTCGTTACTTCGGTCTGCGCACCATCAGTAACTAAAATCGTAAATGGTAAATGACTAAATCGTAAATGAATTCATGTTCAGATTCGCAAATATAGAATTGTTATGGCTGCTGTGGCTTATTCCGGCTATGGTGATAGCCCATATCATCCTCACGCGCAAGAAACGCCGTCAGGCACGTGAGTTCGGCGACCCGACGCTCGTATCGTCGCTCATGCCTAACGCCGAACCGGTGCGCGTACACCTGAAGTTCAGTCTGCTGATGACTGCACTCGCCCTGCTCATCGTTGCCGCAGCGCGTCCGCAATACGGCAAATCAGAGCGCGTAGAGAAACGCCAGGGCATCGAAGTGATGATTGCCCTCGACATCTCGAACTCCATGCTCGCCGAGGATGTGGCGCCTTCGCGTCTTGACCGCGCCAAACAGATGTTGTCGAAACTCATCGACAATATGTCCGACGACAAAGTCGGTCTGGTAGTGTTTGCCGGTGAGGCGTACACCCAGCTGCCTATCACGGCGGATTATGTATCGGCGAAGATGTTCCTCCAACACATCACTCCCGCCCTCATCCCCACGCAAGGCACAGCCATCGGCGCAGCCATCAACACCTCCATCCGCGGATTTGGCGCTGAGGATGCCAAGGCTTCGCGCGCGATCATCCTGATCACCGATGGCGAGAACCACGAGAAAGGTGCAACGGAAGCCGCACAGAAAGCTGCCGAACTCGGCATGCACGTCTATGTCATCGGCATCGGCAAACCCGAAGGCAGTCCTATTCCTATTGCCGGCACAGGCGAGTTCCGCAAAGACCGTCAGGGCAATGTGGTCATCACTCACCTCAATGAAGACATGTGCCGCGAGGTTGCACAGGCAGGCAAAGGTTTCTATGTCCGTTGCGACAACACGAACACCGCCTACCGTGCACTCGAACAGGAACTTGACAAACTTGCCAAGCAAGAGATCGAAACGACCACCTTCACCGACTACAACGAGCAGTATCAGTCGTTCGCTATCCTCGCGTTGCTGATATTGGTGATCGAGTGTTTCATCTTTCCGCGCAAGAACAAAGTTGCAGCCCGCTGGAACATCTTCCGCACACCGGCAACAGCAGCCTTACTATTGTTGTTCTCGCTGCCGACCTTCGCACAGCAAGAAGCGCCGGATATCCGTAAGGGTAACAAGCAGTACGTGGACTCCAACTATGTCGATGCCGAACTGCATTACAAACGTGCACTCGAGAAAAACGATCAATCTGTGCCAGCAAACTACAACATGGGCTGCGCGTACTTCAAGGAGCAGAAATACCAAGAAGCTGCCGAGGCGTTCGAGCAAACAACCAAACTCATTGATCCCGAAAAGGATCCTGATAAAGCTGCCGACAACTACCACAACCTCGGCAACTCCTACTTCGCGCAAGGGCAGTTCGACAAAGCCATTGATGCCTATAAACGCTCGCTCCGCTTGCGCCCGAAAGATCACGAGACGCGCTATAATCTGATCAAAGCCATGCAGATGAAGCAAGAGCAAGAACAACAGCAGCAGAATCAGCAGCAACAACAAGATCAGCAGCAACAGCAAGAGCAACAACAGCAACAGCAAGAACAACAGCAGCAACAGCAAGAACAACAGCAGCAACAGCAACAACAGGAGCAACAAGACCAACAGGATCAGGACAATATGGACAAAGAGACTGCCGAACAGATCCTCCAAGCCCTGGAGCAAGACGAACAGGAAACCCAAGAGAAAGCCCAAAAGCCGCAAGGCAAGAAACGTCGATTGGAGAATGACTGGTAATTGGTCCAATGTTAAGACTGCCCCGACAGTCAACCGACAGTCAACCGACAGTCAACCCTAAGAACACAATACTATAACGCTCATGAATAGACTAATCCACATAATGACAATTGTATGCCTACTTCCATTATTGGGTGTAGGCATGCTGCGTGCAGAAGATGTACAGTTCCGTGCACAAGCACCGGCACAGGTGATTGTCGGTCGGCCTTTCCAACTCAGCTACACGGTTAACCAGCGTGGCAAAGACCTGCGTGCACCGGAGTTCACGGATTTTGACTACATTGCGGGACCGTACACCTCGCAGTCATCATCGACCTCGTTCGTCAACGGACGACGCACCTCATCGTTCCAGATGACGTTTACCTACACCCTCATGGCGCAGAAGGAAGGCACATTCAGTCTACCACCTGCAACGATCAACATCGGAGGCGAGCACTACACATCCAACGGCGTAAAGATCACCGTCCTTCCCGAAGACCAGCCGCAGCAATCAAGCGGTCAGCAGCCTGCTGCTAACAGCCAACGGCCAACAGCCAACAGCCAGCAATCTTCCGGACCCGAGCAAGGCAACATCTTCGTGCGAACACTGGTCAGCAAGACAAAGGTTTATGAACAAGAAGCCGTGCTCTTGTCCTACAAGGTCTATGTAGCCGGTGTGGATCTCAAGCAGTTCACGAACAACACCACGCTGCCGGACTTCACATCGTTCCTCCAACAGAAGATCGACTTGAACGATGTTCAACTCCAGCTCGAGAACTACAACGGCCGAAACTACCAGACGGCTACGATATACTCCACTCTGCTCTATCCGCAGAAATCTGGCGATATACAGATCGAGCCGGCCTCCTTCGAAGCCGTGCTACTCGTACCGAATCAGGCACGTTCCCGTTCAATCTTCGACGACTTCTTTAACTCCTACACTACCGCCACACGCACGCTGCGTGCACCGGGGACAACGATCCATGTCACACCGCTGCCCGCAGGCAAACCTGCTGCATACGCAGGCGGCGTAGGTAAGTTCACGATGGAGAGCAAGATTTCTGCTACCGATGTCAAGGCAAATGAAGCCATAACCCTCACGCTTACTATCCGCGGAGCTGGCAATATGAAACTGTTGAAGACTCCCGGTGTTGAGTGGCCGGAAGGTTTTGAGCAATACGACCCGAAGGTCACAAACAACTTCAAAACCTCCACAGGAGGCATGTCAGGCACACGCACCATCGAATACCTCGCTATTCCGCGTGCCGCAGGCGATTATACCCTACCGGCAGTTCAATTCGGCTACTTCGATACAGAGAAAGGCAAATACGAAGTGCTCTCTACACCCGAATATACGCTGCATATTGCCCGCGGCGTAGGAGAGCCAACAGCCAATGGCCAACAGCCAACGGCCGTTAGTTACGTCAACAAGGAAGATATCCGCGAGTTAGGCTCCGATATCCGTTACATCTCTGCCGCCAACTTCGTTCCCGCAGGTGAGAATGAAGTACTGCGCGTGCAGTTCGGCTCGTGGCAGATGGGGGCGCTTTACGGCTGCCCGCTTGTACTATCATTAGGACTGTTCGTCATCTTCCGCAAACGTATCCGCGAGAATGCTGACATCATCGGCGTTCGCAAACGCCAGGCAAACAGCGTTGCCCGCAAGCGTCTGAAGACTGCCAAGAAACTGCTCGCCGATCCTAATCACAAAGAGAAGTTCTTCGAGGAGATAGAGCGCGCATCGCTCCAGTACCTAAGCGATCGTCTGTCCATCCCGACAGCCGACCTGAACAAAGAAACGATCACCTCTACCCTGCGCGGCAAGTCGATCGACGACCAACTCATCGAGCGCACCAACCGCGTGCTCTCCGACGCCGCGTTCGCTCGCTACGCTCCGGCTATGGGCATCAAACCTGACGAACTCTACGCTCAGACCGAACAACTTATCAACGACTTAGAAGATTGCAAGTTATGAAAAGACTGACAATGATATACATAGCGCTGCTCATGGCTGTCATGGGCTTTGCACAATCACCGACAGAGTTGTGGGCTCGCGCCAACCAAGCTTATACCGACGGCAATTACGCCGATGCGGCGGCTGATTATAGTGCGATTATTGACGCAGCGCCGGTCATCACCCGTGCCTACGCGCCCGTGTATTATAATTTAGGTAACGCCCACTTCAAGCAGGGCGAACTCTCGCAAGCTATCCTTGCCTACGAGCGTTGTCTGCGCCTCAAGCCGACAGACAAGAACGCAAAGTATAACTTGCAGTTCGCACAGACGCAGATCATCGACAACATTGCCGACACGCAGGTGTTCTTCCTACGCGAGTGGGTCACAACCCTACGGAACATGTTGCCACTCCGCGTCTGGATGTGGAGTTCAATCATCCTGTTCAGCCTTACGCTGATTTGCATGCTGCTGTTTGCATTCTCGCGCGCGATTGGCGTACGCAAGACGGGATTCTATCTGAGCATAATCTTTATCATCTGCTCGGTGATCGGTTTCGCCAACGCCGCGTCGCTTAACCACCGCGACAGCGTACGTGCCGAAGCTATCATCACCCGCGGCATCGTCAACGCCAAAGCATCGCCGGATCGTTCGGGCACAGAACTCTTCACCCTGCATGAGGGAACGAAAGTAACCATCCACGAGGTGCTTGGCGGATACGCAAACATCGAGGTGGGCAACTACAACGGCTGGATTCCCGTCAACACTTTAGAAAGAATATAAGGTTAAAGAGTTAAATAGTTAAAATGGTTTCGATGGCATCGAAACGTTAAGAAATATGATTGGATTATTCAATGATAATTTTCCTCCTGTACTGGACGGCGTGGCGCTAACGGTACAGAATTACGCCTATTGGCTGCACAAGCGGGGAATTGAAGTTTCGGTCATCACTCCCTACGCCCCGCACGCCGGAGAGGTGCTTAAGAAGACGCCATATCCCGTATATCGTTATACATCCATCCCTATCCCGTTCAGGGCGCCCTACCGATTCGGGTTGCCGTACTTCTCGCCTATCTTCCTGCAAGAGTGGCGGGATTTGCGCTTTGAGTTGGTGCACGCGCATTGTCCGTTCACCACAGCCGACCTGGCACTGCGGGCAGCAAAGAAACAACAGATTCCGCTCGTGGCTACCTTTCACTCCAAGTACCGCCAGGACTTCGAGCACAATGTGCCCAACAAGGATATTGTGGATATGATGGTCAAGCGCGTCATTCGTTTCTACGAGAAAGCCGACGAGGTCTGGATCCCTCAAGCCGCCGTAGAACCTACCCTGCGCGAGTACGGCTACAAAGGTGCAGTAACTGTGGTGGAGAACGGCAACGATTTCTCCACGCCCGAGGAAGAGATCATGATTATGCGCCGGGAGATGCGCGAGGAGTTAGGTCTGCTGCCCGAGGAAACGATGTTGCTGTTCGTGGGGCAACATATATGGGAGAAGAACATAGGCTTCATCCTCGATGCCTTGGCACTGATCAAGGACAAGCCTTTCCATCTCTTCATGGTCGGCACAGGTTATGCCGTTCACGATATCCGCGTCAAGATCAAGCAACTGGGTCTCTCCGGCAAAGTCACTCTGCTCGGTAATATCAATGACCGTGAGCGATTGAAACGTATTGACGCCGCTGCCGACCTGTTCCTCTTCCCCTCGCTGTACGACAACGCTCCGCTCGTGGTGCGCGAAGCCGCAGCGATGCACACACCGGCATTGATGCTCAGCGAGTCAACAGCAGCCGAAGTCATCAACCCGGATGTCAACGGGTTCCTCACGCCGAATGACCTGCAGGCGTACGCCGACCGTATATCGTATCTCATGGAGCACCACGATATACTGCAGGCTGCAGGCAAGATTGCCTCCAACACCATCGCCAGATCATGGGAAGATGTGATGAACGAGGTTATACTCCGATATCGGGACATTCAGCAATCGTATAAAATCAAGCACGGTATATGGTCATAATGGTTCTATTGATGCTCCTGCAGACGGCAACGCTCGTTCTGGGTCAGGTAGCGCTCAAGCTCGCAATGCGTGATATGCCCGCGTGGCAATGGTCATGGTCGTATATATGGAACGAGGTTATCCTCAACTTCTGGATGATGACCGCCATCGTACTGCTCATTGCAGCTAACCTGTTTTGGTTCTGGTTGTTAGACAAATATCCGTTCTCGCAAATATACCCGCTCACCAGCCTGGGATTCATCTTCGGCATGTTGTCCGGACTGTTTATCTTCCACGAGTCGGTCGGTTACATGCAATGGATCGGCGTGGTATTGGTTATGGTAGGCTGCTATTGTATTGCACGCGTTTGAGAGAAAGACTGATACATAGATTACGCTTAGGACAGCTGCTTTTGTTGCTGTTCTTTGCATCCGTTCCCGCGCTGCATGCACAGGAGGAAAAACTTACGTCTATTAGCGGCGTAGTGGTTGATGCCGACAGCGGCGAGCCGTTACCGTTCGTGCAGATATTTTTCATCAAGCCGTCGAGTGAAGGCTCGCTGGCTACACAATACGGTACGACGTCTGATGTCGATGGCAACTTCTCGCTCAGCAACCCTGCCGGCTACACCACCCTTCACTTCCAGATGGTGGGATTCAAGACGGAGATGTACACCCTGCGCAAGGGACAACAGCGCAAGAACATCAAGATTAAGATGAAGCCTGATGTATATAGCCTGCAGGATATCGTAGTCACCCCCAAGCACCGCAAGCGCGAATACAAACGCAAAGGCAACCCTGCCGTAGAACTGATCCGAAACGTTATCGCCCACAAGGACTCGCTTGTGCCCCGCACCCGCGATCAGTACACGGCAAGCACCTACCACCGGCAGTCCGTTGCGCTGGACAACTTCACGCCCAACTTCAACAAGGGCTTCTGGAAGGAGGTGAACTTCATCCAGAAGTACATCGACACTACCGGCACCTACCCTGCCATCACGCTTTCCATGCGCGAGAAGATGGGCACGGAGTACTACCAGAAGAAACCGCACCGCGAGAAACAAATCATCGACAAGAAGCGGTTCTTTGGTCTGGAATCATTGATCTCCACGCGCACCATTGAGGAGCAGCTGCAAACCGTATTCAAGGACGTGGATATCAACGACGACAACATGAATCTGCTGTTCAACCGTTTCGTCTCGCCCTTGAACTCCATGCTGGCTGTGGCGTACTACCAGTATTACATCATGGATACGATCATGGTCGATGGCGTACAGTGCATCGACCTGGCATTCGTGCCCGTCAACTCCGAGTCGTACTCGTTCACCGGACACCTGTATATCGTCAACGACTCGACCTACAAGCTCAAGAAGTACGCCATCAATATCCCCCAGCATATCAACCTGAACTTCGTGAGTGACTACTCGGTGGCACATGAGTACCGGCAACAGCCCGACGGCTTGTGGGTACCCTACAAGACATCTACCTTCTGCAAGTTCTACCTCACCGACCGCAAGCGCACGCTGCTGGCACGGCAAACGAAAATCTACACCGATTTTGACTTCGACACGCCTATCAAGCCGGAGGTCTATTCGCCTTTCTACGGACTGACCGACACCACCCGCCTCAAGGACACCACAACCATCCGCGAGGATTTTCAGTACTGGGACGATCATCGCCCCGAGCCCTTGTCGTTCTACGAATCATCGGTGATGGATCTGGTGGAGGAGTTCAAGACATCACCTAAGTTCAGCACCCTGCTCATGACGCTCGATGCGTTGGGCACGGAGTTTGTAGCTACCGTTCCCGCCACGCGCTGGGGCGAGTCGAAGTGGGATTTCGGACCTATCTACAACACCATCTCGTGGAACATGCTCGAGGGCGTACGTCTGCGTGTAGGCGGTACGACAACGGCTAACCTGCATCCGCAGTTCTTCCTCTCCACCTACGCGGCGTACGGCTTTGACGACAAACGGCCGAAGGGCGATCTGACGCTCATGTACTCGTTCAACAAGAAGCACTACCACCAGTACGAGCCGCTGCGCGACTACCTGGCACTATCGTTCAATTATGATGTCAACGAACCCGGACAGCAGTTCGGCATCGTTGATCGCGACAACATACTCATGTCTATCCCTACGGGCAACATCGTTATGCGCAACTACCAGTACGTAGCGCGCGCCAGCCTGAGGTATTACAAGGAGCTGCCCATTCAGCTCACCACCAAGCTCAACCTCAATTACGAGTTCAACGAGGCGGCCGGCGCCATGACTTACGACCGCGTGTTGGCGTACGATAGCGAGGGGAAGATTTCTGCCACCAAGCGCATCCCCACGTACCACAACTACGAGTTCGGAGCCGAACTGCGTTACTCCCCGGGAGCGGACTTCCCGATCAACCGAATGGGTGTGGAAACGCCGTTCACCCTCGAGCAGGACGCACCGGTCATCAGTATCAGGCATCAGATAGGTTACCTCGACGACCGTTCCTCCGGTGGGCAGGGATTCTTTTACAACGTGACGCACCTCACGGCCGAGAAGCGGTTCTGGTTCTCCAGCTTCGGTCACCTCGATACCCGTATCCAGACCGGTATGGTGTGGAATCGCGTACCGTTCACCAAGCTCTACTCGCCCGCCACATCCACGTCTATCTTCTTCGGCAAGAACGCCTTTAACTTGATGCAACCTATGGAGTTCATCATGGATCAGTATGTCGCGCTCTATACCACGTATTTCTTTAAGGGATGGATCCTCAACCGCATACCCGGCATCAACCGCCTCAAGTTGCGTGGTGTCGTTTCGTTCTTAGGCATATACGGCAGCTTGACGGATAAGAACAACCCTTATCTTCCCGGCAACGAGGGCTTGTACCGCTTCCCCGACTCATCCACCTTCGATGCCAACGGAGAATATCAATCCGGCTACACCTCTACGCCTATCGGACCGCTGCCGTACATGGAGTTCACAGCCGGATTTGAGAATATACTTAAGTTCATCCGTATCGACTACGTACGCCGACTCACCTACAACGAGTACAAGCTGCCCAACGGACACACCCGCAAGATCGGCGCATGGGGGCGTAACGGCGTGAAGATTACTATACGTTTTGCCTTGTAATCAATTGCTATGCTTATGTCAAAACAACATATTTTCCTTTTCGTTTGCGTAAGTCTGCTGCTTATGTCTGCCGTCGCGTTCGGGCAATCGATGACAGTGGCACCTCTTCCTGCCAACAGCAAGCAGCTCACGCAGTGGGACACGGAGATCAACCTCGATACCATCGACCAGGAGAAGTTACCGCGAATAGTCACCGGCGGTTTGCTCGCCTCGGCGAACATCAGCAACTTCATGATCTTCCAGAAAGGTAATATCTTCTCCTCGAACATGAAGGTAGGCGCAGGACTTGGCGGGTTTGTGGATTTTACGGTCACCAAGCACTTTGCCATCCAAGGCCGCTTGATTCTCACTGCCGAGCAGAACCGCTTTAAGGACACCGAAGCCTACAACCAGCTATGGGCGCTGGGCGTGGAGATTCCCGTACTGCTTCTCGCACGCTTCGGCAATCTGGACGAGGGCTACCTTTCCTTCGGTGGCGGCGCATATACCCACTTCAACTACGCATCCAACCTGGGGCAGAAAGGCGCGGAGATCTACAAACTGCACGACAACCATTTCGGTCTTACTACCTCCCTGACCTACGAGTTCCCCATAGGTATTCAGGTCATGGCTAACTACTTCGTCAGCCTCACGGATATCATCTCCTTTAACAAGCAGAACGCTGCCGCAGCCACAGCGGTGCAGGGCATTTACCCCCAACGCGTCGAACTGGGCTTAGCCTACCGCTGGCGAACCAAGCAGCAACGATAATATTGCCAATCACAAATATGAAAATCACAAATCATAAATCATATACTACCATGTACACCAAATTTCAACAACACCTCCAAGAGGAATTGCAGCAGATAGAGGCTGCAGGTCTGTACAAACGCGAGCGTATCATCGTCAGCCCGCAATCGTCGGGTATCCAGGTTGCTGCCGACGGCCAACCTGCCGACGTGATTAACTTCTGCGCCAACAACTATCTCGGCTTAGCCGACAACGCCGAACTCATCCAAGCCGCTAAGGATTGCATGGATCGTCGCGGTTTCGGCATGGCTTCCGTACGTTTCATCTGCGGTACGCAGGATACCCACAAGCAACTCGAGCGGGCTATCTCCGACTTCTTCGGCACGGAGGATACGATCCTCTACGCTGCCTGCTTCGATGCCAACGGCGGATTGTTTGAGCCGCTGCTCACTGCCGATGACGCTATCATCTCCGACGCGCTGAACCACGCCTCGATCATCGACGGTGTGCGTCTGTGCAAAGCCGTGCGTTACCGCTACGCCAACGGCGATAT
>CACZRD010000116.1 GCA_902783545.1 uncultured Bacteroidales bacterium | reverse complement strand
GGGATACAGGTCGGGTGGATCTGTGCGTAGCAGGGGTTAGCGAAATATGCGCCGTGGCGGTACATCTGCATAGCAGCCGAACCGTTGGAAGCCATAGCGTTAGTCGAGAGGAAGAACGTGTTGCCGTAACCGCCCGAGCCGACAACCACTGCATGGGCGAAGAAGCGCTCAATGCGGCCGGTAACGAGGTTACGTGCGATGATACCGCGTGCACGGGGCTCGCCGTTCTCGTCCTTGATCATGACGATGTCGAGCATCTCGTAGCGGGTGTACATCTTCACCTTGCCTTTACCGATCTGGCGGCTCAGGGCGCTGTAGGCGCCGAGCAGCAGTTGCTGACCGGTCTGACCCTTGGCGTAGAACGTACGGCTAACCTGTGCGCCGCCGAATGAACGGTTGTCAAGCAATCCGCCGTACTCGCGTGCGAAAGGAACGCCTTGTGCTACGCACTGGTCGATGATGTTGTTCGATACTTCTGCCAGACGGTATACGTTCGCCTCACGGGCGCGGTAGTCACCGCCCTTGATGGTGTCGTAATATAGACGATAAACGGAGTCGCCGTCGTTCTGGTAGTTCTTGGCAGCGTTGATACCACCCTGTGCAGCGATGGAGTGTGCACGGCGCGGCGAGTCTTGGATACAGAAGTTCAGCACGTTGAAGCCCATCTCTGCGAGCGATGCGGCAGCCGATGCACCGGCCAGACCCGTACCTACGACGATCACGTCCAATTTGCGCTTGTTGGCAGGGTTAACGAGTTTCTGGTGGTCTTTGTAGTTCGTCCACTTCTTCTCCAGCGGGCCTTCGGGGATCTTAGCCATCTTCGGCGTGATGACCTTCACGTTTTTCTCGCTCGGGGTGGCCATGACTTTTGCGGCAGCTACGGCAGCCTTGCCTGCAGCTTTGGCGGCGTCAGCGGCAGCAGCAACAGCCTCTTTGACCTCGCTGCGCTCGGGCACTTTCTCTGCGCGTGCTTTGATCTCCTCGGCAGCAGCCTGAGCAACCTCAACGGCCTTGTCAGCCAGCTCTGCGGCTTTCTCCTTGGCAACTGCCACAGCCTCCTGAACCTTCGGGTCAGCAGCAATCTCTGCGGCTTTCTGCTGTACTTTGCCTGCTACTTTCTTCGCAGCTTTCTTTATATCTTCTTTTGCCATAATGCTTAATTTTTAATTTTTAATTCTTAATTCTCTTAAGCGCACATCTGACCGATGTTTACACCGAGGAAATAAAGCGTAACGATCATGAACAGGCCAACGGCGATGGTGGCGAATACCGTACCGATAACCTTGATACGTTTGAGCCAGATCAGGTTGCTCCAGCCAATAGTCTGCAATGCTGACCAAATGCCGTGGTTGAGGTGGAACCAGAGCGCTACCAGCCAAACGATGTACAGCAGGCAGTAGATGATACCCGCCCAGCCGTTAACGAACAGAGCTTTAACGATAGCGCTGCCGTCTTGCGGATCGAACATCGATGTCTCGATGCCGGTGAGCTCGGCAAACTGCATCTTGAACCAGAAGTTGTAGAGGTGCAGCAAGAGGAAGCCGATCACGATGATGCCCAGCACGAGCATGTTCTTGCTCTCCCATTCCACACCTTCCTGACGAGCCTCGATGTCATAGCGGTCGTTGCCACGAGCGCGGTAGTTGAGGATAGTCAGATAGATGGCGTAGCAGAAATGCACCAGCACGCCCAATGCCAGCACGCCGGTACCGATCAGTGCGTACCAGTTGGCACCAAGCATGGCGCAAATCCAGTTGTAACCCTCTGTGCCGAACAGGTCGTCGATGACCAAACAGATGTTCATCGATCCGTGGAACAGTAGGAACAGGACAAGGAACAGGCCGGTGATGCTCATAATGAACTTACGGCCGATAGAAGAATCTTTTAACCACATAATGTTGATGTTTTATTTAGTATTATTTTTTCTTTCAACTTTGGCTCTTGGCAGCCAATGGCTAATGGCTAACAGCTAACGGCTAATAGCCAATGGCTCACATAAAGCGCACAAAGATACGAAAAAAAAATGATATTTGCAAATGTAAGTCGATTTTTTTTGCAAAAAGAGGCAAAAATCTTTGTTTTGCAACCAAACCACCCGCCAGAGGGTGGCGGGTGGTTTAGTAAGCAGAGCTGCACAATGGGTTGTCGGTGAGTGCATTACTCAGCGGGACTGAAGTCGGATTTGCCGACGCCGCAGAGCGGGCACGCCCAATCCTCGGGCAGTTCTTCAAACGGAGTTCCGGCAGCGATGCCGTTGTCGGGATCGCCTACTGCGGGATCGTACTCGTACCCGCATACGTCACAGATGTACTTTTTCATTGTTGTAGAGTTTTATGGGTTAATAATGGTCAGAACTCATAATCCACTGCAGCACGGGCGGTGCGCACCTTGGCGATGTAACCGGCGACCTTGAGGTGCTCGGGGTGATTCTGGTAGATGTCAACATCCTCCCACGAGTCGAACTCGCACTCCAGGCAGATGTCGTAGTCGGTCTTCTTGGCGTTAGGGATATTGATGCCCACGCGCTCGGAACGAAGAACAGGCACTTTGTCAAGCAGGGACATTAAGCCCTGCTTGATCAGTTGTGCGTTTTCTAATTTGGTTTTTCCTTCGGCTTCGTCTGCGAGGCGGAAGAATACAATGTGTTTTACCATATATGTACGCGGTTTTCGGGTGCAACATAGAGCGGGCTTTCCTCGGTGACGTTCCACGCCTCGTACCATGCGGCGATGTGCGGCAGCGCGCCGTTCACGCGCCAGCGGCCGAGGGAGTGAGGATCGGACTTCGTGCGGTTGAGTATCTCCTCGGGACGGATGTTACCCGCCCATACATTGGCATAGGCGAGGAAGAACCGCTGCTCGGGTGTGAAGCCATCGACTACGCCGAGGCGTTTGGCTTCGGGTTTGGATGCCTCGTTGTTCTTGAAGGCCTGGAAGGATATCTGCAGTCCGCCGTGGTCGGCAATGTTCTCGCCCAGCGTGAAGTAACCGTTGGCGTGCACGCCCGGAGCCACCTCAATGCCGTTGAAGTACTCAGCCATGACCTTTGTGCGGGCATCGAACTTCGCTTTGTCGTCCTCTGTCCACCAGTTGTTCATGTTGCCGTCCTTGTCGAACAGACAGCCCTGGTCGTCAAAGCCGTGGGTCATCTCATGCCCGATCACCACGCCGATAGCGCCGTAGTTGAACGCATCGTCAGCCGACATGTCGAAGAACGGATACTGGAGGATACCTGCGGGGAAACAGATCTCGTTGGACGAGGGGTTATAGTAGGCATTGACGGTCTGCGGAGTCATGTACCACTTCTTCTTGTCAACGGGTTTGCCGAGGTACGAGAGCGAGTACTCCTGCTCGAACTTAGCAGCACGCTGGAGGTTGTCGTAGTAGGTGTCGGCGGTGTTGATGTTCAGGCCGCTGTAGTCGCGCCACTCGTCGGGGTAACCGATCTTGATGGTGATGGCGTTGAGTTTCTCCGTGGCTTTGGCTTTCGTCTCGTCGGACATCCAGTCGAGCGCCTGAATACGCTGTCCGAGTGAGGTCTGCAGGTTATGCACGAGGTCGAGCATACGCTGTTTGTTCTCCTCGGGGAAGTACTTCTGTACGTACATCTGTCCGACTGCCTCGCCGAGCGTACCGTTGACGATACCTACGCCACGTTTCCACAGCGGCGTGGGCTCCTCGCGGCCGGAGAGCACCTTTCCGTAGAAGTTGAAGCTCTCCATATAGATCTCGTCGGTCAGATACGACGATGCGCCGTCGATGACCTGCCATGTGAACAGGGTCTTGATGTCTTCGAGCGGCTCGTCGGCAAGCATTTTGCCTACCTCCTGCAGGTGCGCTATCTGCCCGACATTCACGCTGTCGAGGGTGACATTCAGCGCTGTGAAGAACTCGCTCCAGTTGATCTGCGGCACGAGGGCTTGGAGCTCGGCAACGGACATCTTGTTGTAGTTAGCAATCGGGTCGCGGAGCTCGACGTTGTTCTTCGCAGCCTTGGCCAGACGGGTCTCCATACGGAGCACGGTCTTGGCGGCTTGCTCGGGGTTAGGCTGAGCGAACAGGCGGAACATGTTCGTGATGTACTGCTCGTACTTGGTGCGGATGTTGAGGGTCGTCTCGTCATCGTCGATGTAATACTCCTTCTCGCCGAGCGCAAAGCCAGCCTGGTACTCGTTCATGATGTTCATCGAGGAGTTCATAGCGTCGGCATCGACGTACATAGCGAACAGCCCGTACTCCATCGCTGCGCCGAGGAGCTTGGACAGCTCGTCACGCGACTGAATAGCTTGGATCTCTTGCAGAGTCTTCTGCACGGGAGCAATACCTTCTGCATTGCGGCGTGCGGTGTCGAGGCAGAGGTTGTAGATGTCGCCGATCTTCTGACCTACGGATCCTTGCTCGTGCTTCTCGGCGGCTATGTCCTGGATGAGTCCGTTGACCTGCTCGAGGTTGTTCAGAGCAAGTTTGTCGAACGAGCCGAAGCGCGAATACTCCGGCGTGAGCGGGTTAGCTGCCATCCAGCCGCCGCAGGCGTACTGGTAGAAGTCGTTCTGCGCGATAGCGGTGGTGTCGAGGTTTTCAAGAGGGATTCCGGTCGTCTGTTTTTCGCCGGCTGAGCATGCTGTCAATACTGCTGCCATGACAAATAGATACGTTAGTTTTTTCATATGGGTTGTATTATTGTTTTTTAAAGAAAACATGCAAAGATACGAAAAAAAAATGAAACATGCAAATAAAATTGTCATTGTTTCTTGCATTATTGGAATAATTTTTGTATCTTTGCAAGCAAAACTGACGATATGACCACAATTATACTCAAGTCTCGCAAGGAGGAATCTATATTACGTTTTCATCCGTGGGTGTTCAGCGGCGCCGTGGCGCGTGTGCTACTGGATGCTGATCACCGCTCCAACGAACCCGAGGAAGGCGAGCTGGTGCGCGTGGAGAGTGCTGACGGCAGGCTGCTCGGCGTGGGACACTGGCAAGTAGGCTCGATAGCTGTGCGGCTGTTGGCGTTTGGGGATGAGAGGCTGAAAGGATTAGGGGATGAGTGGATTAGGGGATTGATGCACGAGCGGATAGCCTCGGCGTACAGGATGCGGCAACGGATCGGGTTGCTGCGCGAGGACAACAACACGTACCGCCTGATTCACGGCGAGGGCGACATGCTGCCCGGGCTGGTGGTGGACGTGTACGGCAATACAGCCGTGGTGCAGGCGCACTCGGTGGGTATGCACCGATGCCGGCAGGCGATAGCCGAGGCGATAACGGATGAGGTCAGTGAGGTGAAGGCGGTGTATTACAAGTCTGACGACACGCTGCCGTTCAAAGCGCCCGTTGAGGGCGATAAGACAGGCTGGCTGATAAACCCGGAATCTCCAGAATTTCCAGAATCTCCGGCTCCCGATGAATACTGGGCAACAGAGAACGGGCTATCGTTCCGCATTGACTGGCTCAGGGGACAGAAGACGGGATTCTTCATCGACCAGCGGGAGAACAGAGCGCTCGTGGAGCGTTATGCGGCAGGGAAAGACGTGCTGAATATGTTCTGCTACACGGGCGGGTTCTCTCTGTACGCGCTGCGCGGCGGGGCGAAGAGCGTGCACTCGGTGGATGTGAGCCAGAAGGCGATAGACCTGGTGAACGCCAACGTCGAGCGGAACTTCCCCGATTGCACGAACCACAAAGCCGTGACCGCCGATGCATTTGACTACCTGAGCGAACAACGGGCACAAGGCAATCAGTTTGACTTGATCATATTAGACCCTCCGGCATTCGCCAAGCATCGTGACGCCGTGAAGAACGCGTTGCGCGGGTACCAGCGGATTAACGCCAAGGCGATAGAGATGATCCGCCCGGGAGGTATACTGTTCACGTTCAGCTGCTCGCAGGCGGTGGACAAAGAGGCGTTCCGACTGGCGGTGTTCAGCGCCGCGGCGCAGACAGGACGACGGGTGCGGATACTGCACCAGCTGCACCAGCCGCAGGATCACCCGATCAACATCTACCACCCCGAAGGGGAGTACTTGAAGGGGCTGGTGCTATATGTAGAATAATAGACCGCGCTACGCGCTCAAAGAGAAAAGACCGCAGCCACATTGGTCTGCTCAAAGATAAAAGACTATGAAACGAATAATCAGTATAATCATCGGCGTGCTGTGCGTCATATATGCGCAGGCAACGTTGCCGAGTGTGGAACTCAAAGATGTGGACGGAAAGACCGTCAAGACCGAACATCTGACGGATGCCGGAAAGCCGGTGATCATCGCGTTCTTCGCAACGTGGTGCAAACCCTGTCTGCGCGAACTGGAGGTGATCAACGATCTGTACGATGACTGGCAGGAAGAGACCGGCGTGACGATGTATGTCGTGTCGATCGACCAAGGGCAGGACATCAAGAAAGTCAAGCCGCTGGTTGACGGCAACGGCTGGGAGTACCGTGTGCTGCTCGACCCGAACGGCGAGTTCAAACGTGCGATGAACGTGCAGAACGTGCCGCATCTATTCGTGATAGACAGCAACGGAAAGACCGTGTATAACCACACCGGTTACACCGAGGGCAGCGAGAAGGAGATAAGGAAGTTGCTAAAATAGACCGCTCCGCTCAAAGATAAAAGACCGCAGCCACATTTGGCTGCTCAAAGATGAAAGATAGAAGATGGTATATTGTCGCGTTGGCTGTTTTGCTAATGGCTAACAGCCAATGGCTGACGGCCAATGACACCGTGTATGTCAGCGGCAGTGTGCAGCATGACGGGTTGTTCCCCACGCGCGATGTCAGCACGCTGCGCAACTCACCGCGTGCGCGTTGGGCGAAGATCGACCATCTGAGCAATAACTACCTCGACCTGTCGGTTCATTACCTGCGTATGGACAGCAACGCCGCACGTTTCCACGGCGTGCATGCCGACACCCGTCTGGAGCTCAACCAGTGGCCGCTGCTCGGCTACGAGGCGGATTTTGCGGGGCACGGTATCGGTCACCTGAGCCTGACGGCAGACTTCGAGTGGGGACATGTCAGCGTGGGTGATGTGTACGGGCAGTTCGGCTCGGGGATGATCCTGAACCTGTATGAGAACCGTGACCTCGGTATCGACAACTCGCTGCGCGGCGCGAAGATCAAAGCCGAGCTGTACCCGGGCGTGGTGGTCACGCTGCTCGGCGGCAAGCAGCGGCTGTACTGGAACTGCTATAAGGACGGAGCTTGGGGCTGGAACTACAGCCGCGATGCAGCCCTCGGTGCCGACCTGGAGATAGGTATCCATGAGTGGGCACCGGAGCTAAGGAAGCACGAGCTCGACCTGACGATAGGCGGCAGTTACGTGAGTAAGTACGAGCAGCAGGACACCGTGCTGGTGGCATTGAATGACGGTCTGTACCGCTATAACCTGCCGCGCTGGGTAGGAGCGGGCGAGGTGCGCGCTAACCTGCAGGGACAAGGCTGGGATGCGCTCGTCGAGTATGCGTACAAAGCCAACGATCCGACGTTGGAGAACGGCTACAGTTACCGTCCCGGGCGGGCGCTGCTGCTCTCGCTCGGTTATTCGCGCAAGGGACTGTCGGTCATAGCGCAAGCCAAACACTCGGATAACATGTCGATGCGCTCGGAGCGTCAGCGCCGCGGGCTGGCAGGACGGTTGAACCTGCTGCCGACGTTCACGCCGCAACACACCTATAACCTGGCAGCCAAGTACCCGTACGCCACGCAGTACGTTGGCGGCGAGTGGGCGTTTCAGACAGAGGTGCGCTACTCATGGAAACGCAAGACAGCCATGGGCGGACGCTACGGTACGACACTCAAGCTCGGTCTGGCACATATCCGCGGACTGCGTTCGGAGGGTAGCTGGGCACCCGACATGACGCGCAACGGCACGTACTACACGGATATCAACGCCGAGCTGCACAAGAAGATCACATCCCGCTGGACGATGAACGCGATGCTGATGTACCAGACGTATAACAAGAAGGTCATCGAGGGCGAGGGCGGACTGATACGTGCCGGCGTGGCGGTGCTCGACAACAAGGTGCATGTGACCGACAACTTCACGCTGCGCAACGAGGTACATTATTTATACGCGCGTGAAGGGGACGGGCAGTGGATCTATATCCTGCTGGAGATGGATCTGTGGAAACACTGGACTCTGTCCGGCAGTTGGGAGCATAACATCGGCTACGCGCCCGAGCAGACCAAGGAGCATAACTACTCCGTTATGCTGACTTACTCCCACGGCGCACATCACGTGTCAGGCGGGTACGTCAAGGCGGGCAACGGGTTCAACTGCGCCGGTGGTGTGTGCCGCTACGAACCCGAGCAGGAAGGAGTGCGGTTGAGTTATAACTATACGTGGTAAAGTTGAAAGTTGAAGGTTGAAGGTTGAAGGTTGAAAGGTTTATAGTGGCAATCATGATGTCGGCGATGGTGCTGGCGGGATGCGAGGTGATAGGCGAGGGCGAGCGGCTCGTGCCTGTATCGCAGCCTGCCGATACGACCGACCGCACGCACGTGCTCATCGAGTTCACGGGGTTTCGCTGCGTGAACTGTCCGAACGCTGCTGCGGCTGCCGAAGCGTTGCATCAGACCTACGGCGAGCGGCTGATCATCGTGGCTATGCACCCCGCCTCCAACCCGTTCACACAGGGTGCGGCGCAGTACGACTACACTTGCCCTGAGGCGGATGACTACTACCGTCTGTTAGGCGGCAGCGCCACCACACCTTTCCCGACGGGTAACATCAACCTCACCGCACGGGACGGGAGCAGCCTGCATGACTACCCCGAGTGGCCGGCGTGGCTCGTGCAGCAGATGAGCGAGCCGACGCGCGTGCACCTGAGCGTAACTGCGGACAGCGAGGCGGACAAGATAACCGTCACTACGACCGCCTATGCCGATGTGGCAGCGTCGTGCCGGATAGTGACCTGGCTCGTGGAGGATAGCATACAAGGCGCGCAGGCTATGCCTGACGGCAGTGTGAACACGCAATACTACCACCGGCATGTACTGCGCGGTGCAGCCGGCAGCAGCGAGGGCGAGACGCTGACGATGCAGCGTACGCCCGTCACGCACACCACGACACTCACCCTGCGCGAAGATTGCGACCCCAAGCGGTGCAGCATCGTCGTGGCGGTGATGGACAATGAGAATAAGATTATTAACGCAAGACAAACAACGATTCAATGAAACGACTACTATTTACACTGATGACCCTGCTGGTCATCCAACACTCGCAGGCGCTGATCGTGAGCGTCAACGGCGAGGGCGAGGTAACGGAGGAAGGTATGAACCTGATCGTCACCGAAGGCGACTGGGATATACTGAGCGGGAAGTACACGATGAAACTTGAGGGCGAGGTGATGACCGCCACCGGCGAGCTGACCGTGCAGATCATCCGCTCGATAGACGGACTGACGGACGAGTTCTGCTGTGGTAACAACTGCACGGCAGGCAACGGCGAGCTGGAAGAGACAAGAACGTTCCAGTTCAGCGGCGTGGCGCACTGGTATGTGCATTATGAGCCCGCCGCCAGTTCGGGTGAGACGATGCAGTATATATTTCGCGACGGAAGCGAGACCCGCGAGATCAACGTGCAGTACGTTCCGCAGATCGATGCTGTGACCACCACGAGCGCTGCGCCTAAGGCACGTAAGATCGTGCGTGACGGGCAGATCTGCATCATGCACGACGGACAACTGTTCGACCTCACCGGCCGCCGGATTGATGAAAAATAAATCACAAATGACCAATCACAAATCACAAATCACAAATGAAGAAGTATTTTTCTCTTATCGTAAGCACCCTGCTCGTGTGGGCAGTGACTGCGTGCAAACCTGTTATCAAAGACGAACCCGAACCGCAGCCGGCAGAGGACACTACGGCTGTGAAGGATACGACAACCGCGCCTGAGGACACGATCCCCGAGCCGCCGCAACTGCCGGAGTCGTTCCCGAGGAAGCATCTGATCGAGGAGTTCACCGGTCAGGGCTGCGGCTACTGCCCGTACGGCATGAACTGCGTGCACAGTTTTATGGAGAGCGACACGAACTGGGTGCTCATACTGCATCACTACGGCTATCAGGCGGATCACTTCTCGGTGACCGGCAGCAAGACGATCACCACCAAGTTAGGCGTTGACGGCGCACCGTCGATCGCCATTGACCGTGCTGCGACCAAGAGCGAGGACGGCACGAAGATCTGTTTCCACCCGGGCTATCTGCCCTCGGTGAGCAAGTCGCAGTTTGTTGCCACGACCTACGCTTCGGTGCAGATCGCTAACGACTACAGCAGCGCCGACCGCACGCTGCGTGTGCATCTGAGCGGCTATGTGCTCAAGGACGAGCACCCCGACCTGCTGCTTACCGTGATGGTCAAGGAGTCGGGTATGATTGACACCCAGCAGGATTACTATTACACCTACGAGGGTTGGCAGGAGTTCCGCCACGCGAATGCCGTGCGCGCGTACCTCACCGCGGCGACCGGTGACAGCCTGCACGTGCAGGACGACAAGTCGTGGAGTGCGGACTATGAACTGACGCTGAGCAGCACGTGGGTGCCCGAGAACTGCGCCGTGGTGGCGGTCATCGCCGAGAAGTTCCAACCCGTGATACAAGCCGCCCAGCAGCCCGTGGTCAGCGGCACGCAGGGCGGAGCGGATATCCTGCACGGCGGCATAACGCCCGTGCCGGTAGCGGATTACTATCCCGAGCCGGGTAACACCATCAGCCCGAGCACGTACTCCGGCAAGGATGCCGACACGCTGACCGTGGCGCAGGCGTATTACACGCCATATACGAACTACGGATTCAACTATTGGGAGATCCAGGCGTACAACACGAGCAAGACGCTCAAGGTCAAGAATACGACCTGTCTGCCGTTTGCGGATATCTATCTGTTCACGGAACTTAGCCAGAAGACGATCCCCGAGGGCACCTACGAGCTCAATACCTCGATGCAGCCCGGTACGGCGTACGCAGGCTTCCGCGATGACGAGCATATGCAGATCGACGGATCGAGTTTCTACTACACTTCCAAGAGTTATTTCCAGCAGGGTTACCTCGTTCCTTCGGCGCAGTGGCTCATTGTTGACGGCACGCTGACCGTCACCGCCACCGGCTGGTCGCTGACCGGACATGCGCGCAACGGCTCGGATATCAAGCTCGTGGGGACGAAGCCTATCTCCATCGAGGGCCGCGCCAATGCCCCGCAGCGTGTTGGCGCGTCGGGTGCTCCGCAGCGTATGGAGTCGTGTGAGAGTATAGATGATGCGTCTCAGTCTTTCTGTCCGAGACGCTTGAGGTGACAGAGCATCAGGCTGCCGTCTTCGCGGCGCAGATGCATACCGTTACCCTCGCAGAAGTCAAACGCCTTGCAGTCCTTGCAGGGCGTTGACTGTCTCATCCAGCGGCGGTCACGGTAGGGTTGGAAGCGCTCCTGCCAGACCTGCCAGAACGAGTCGTGGTAGATGTTGCCTTGGTAGTATTTGCCGCGGATGCTCGTGCAGGCGGATAT
Organism: uncultured Bacteroidales bacterium; assembly: GCA_902783545.1. Taxonomy (GTDB): domain Bacteria; phylum Bacteroidota; class Bacteroidia; order Bacteroidales; family Paludibacteraceae; genus Colicola. The sequence continues at coordinate 12,357 of CACZRD010000116.1, read as the reverse complement.
GCTGCCGTCGATCAGGATCGAGGCGACGCTCACTCCTGCGGCGCAGTTGTAGAGGTGATCGCGCACTTTCCCTTCGTACGTACCCAGATACCCCTCGCAGGAGTACGACACGTGTCTGCCGGCTTGGCGCTCTGCTACGATGAAGTCCATCAGCCGGCGGAACTGCTCGTCGGTGAGCAGCAGCTCGGGGTTGTTGGCGGCACGTCCCATAGGAGCGATGCCGAACACGCGCCAGTCACGTACGCCGAGCTCCCAGAGCATGTCGCGTATGGCAGGCAGGTGGTCGATGGTGCGCTGGTTGGCGCAGGTCACTACATCCCATGTGAGGTTCTTCTCGGCGGCACAGAGACGTATAGCGCGGCATGCGCCGTCAAAGGCGAGAGGGTGCTGACGCAGCCATACATGGTCGTCCTTCAGTCCGTCCAGCGAGACGGTGATCGAGCGGAGTCCGGCACGACGGAGCTCGCGGAATCGTGCTTCGGTGAGTGCCAAGCCATTGGTGACCATCCCCCAGGGGTATCCGCGGTCGTAGAGCGCACGACCGACAGATGCCAGATCCTTGCGCATCAGCGGCTCGCCGCCGGAGATGATCACAAGCACCTTGTGCGGGTCAACATGCGGGGTGATCTCGGTGTCGATGACGTGCAGGAAATCCTCGGCAGGCATATCGGGCGTCTCTACCGACGCCACGCAATCGCTGCCGCAGTGCAGGCAGTGGACATTGCAGCGCAGGGTCGATTCCCAGAACAGCTCCCGTAAGGGATGGAGCTCCTTGAGGTTCCTCTGCCGCCAGCGCTCCAGATGCAGGGCTATACGTGTGCGCAGATCCATAGGCGGAGCGGGTTAGTGTTTCTTCTTCAGTTGGAAGTCCTGATGCACGTAACCTGCACCCTTGTTCCAATTATCTCCCCACGCCACTTTGCTACGGTCATAATCCACTTTCACGCTCACCGAGTCAGGCGCATATATGCCCGAAGTGTCGGTGACGATAATGTCCATGGAATCATTAGGAAAGAAACCATTATATGGTCCGATTACATATTCTCCGCCGTCATCAGTATATACAGCAGGAAAAGTTCTGCGCTGGTCACGATTCGGACGATACCTGTCTTTGAGGGTAACCTGTATATTCTCTACAGGCTTGTTCGCTTCGTCAGTAATAGTGCCGACCGCCTCAAATGTGGCATACGGTGTCCCGTACTCCTTGCGCCCACAGCCATTAAGCCCTAATAGACCTAACAGCAAAGCTATCACGGCATTGATGCCTGTTAATATTGTTCTTCTCATATTGATGATTTTTATATATTAAGTCTTGTCTTGTGTTGTTAACATTCACTCACCAACATTCACTCACCAACATTCACTCACTAACAGCGCAGTTCTCGGATCAGTTGGTCAACGACCTTCGGAACGCCTGTGGATGCGGGTTCGCGTACGAGCTCGATGCGCGAGGCGTACGGCCCGAGCTGCGGGTTACCCGGATCAACCATGATGATTCGGGCGTTTTCAGGTGCGTAGTGCAGCAGCGATGCGGCGGGATAGACGTTCAGCGAGGTGCCTACCACCACGAGTATGTCCGCCGTGGCGGCTATGTTACACGCCTCGGTGAAGTACGGCACACCCTCGCCGAAGAACACGATATACGGTCGCAGCAACGAGCCGTTAGGGTGACGGTCGCCGTAATGCTGCTCCCAGCCCTCGATAGGCACGGTCGCGAGCTCGTCGTTCTCCGCGCGGAGCTTACGGATCTCGCCGTGCAGATGCACGACGTTCGTCGCTCCGGCACGCTCATGCAGATCGTCGATGTTCTGCGTGATGACACGCGTACCCGGTATAGCCTGCTGCAGACGCGCTATAGCCTCATGGGCGGCGTTGGGCTTGGCATTCATCACATCGCGGCGGCGTGCGTTGTAGAAATCCACGCACAGCTGCGGGTTACGAAGCCACGCCTCGTGTGTGCACACATCTTCGATGCGGTACTTCTCCCACAACCCGTCTGAGTCACGGAACGTACCCAGACCACTCTCTGCCGACACTCCGGCACCCGTGAAAACAACAATCTTCTGCATGGTAGTAATCTTTATAGGTTAAAATGTGCTGCAAAGTTACGAAAAAAATTACAAATATGCAAATAATTGGTTACTTTTTTGCAAAATTAAACAAGAATGTACGCGAACGCAGGAAAAACCTACTTCACCGCCAGCGCTTTCAGTTTCTCGCGAAGCTGTCCGCCGGAAACACCAAGTTTGCGGGCTGTGAGGTCTTTGAGTTTGCCGATGCTCTTCTGCGAGCAGGGAAGGGTGGCGGCTATCTGTCTGTGCGGCAGACCAATGAGCACCAGCACGCAGATACGTATATCTTGTTCGTTTAGTCCTTGCTGCTCAAGGGTGGTTGCCAAGCCATGGAAGAGTTTGTCGGTCTGATGGCGGAACGCATTGTAGTCGCTCCACGCCAATTCCTGTTTCAGACTGTCGGATTCGCGCAGCAGTTGAAGAGTCTGATCCATCTCTTTGCGGCGGGTAGTGTCGTGTTCGGTACGCTCATCGTACAACTTGCGCCGCTCACGGATCGTGACGATACCAAACACTATCACAGCAAGACAGACGAGTAATATCAGTACAGCTTCCGCCATATGCCGCCGGTCGATGGGTGCAGGGTATAAGTTCTGCGCCAATAGTTGCACCGCAAGCATCAGTTTGCCGTGACGTTGTTCGATGGCTTTCTGCACGTCGGCACGTTCGGACGACAGCTGACGGATCGTCTCGGCATCGGCAGAAGAGTCGTCGTGCGTGAGGATATAGTAGATGTCGTCGAGGTAAAACGGGTTGTCGATGCGCGGTAAGAGAATCTGCGCGTAGTACGTTGCCGAATCGCTCACGTGCAGGTACGAGTACGTCTGCGCGCGTAACATCATAAGGTAATCGTTCGCCGGCGGCAGCGTGTAGTACAGCACGGAGTCGTACTCCAGAGCAAACAGACAGGCGGCAGCACGGGTCTCAACCACTTTGTCGGTAAGCGGTGACAGCGGATATACCCGCAGGGCTTCATCTATCAGCAGCAGCGCAGAGTCTTTGTGCGCTTGCACGGCGTGCTCCCACGCCATATTGTTTAGCGCGTAGGCGTAGGCGAGGTCGTCACCAGACGCAGCGAAATGCTCTGCCGACAGCGCATAGACGTAACCTGCCAGAGCGTGTTCGTTCGCCTGCCGGCAGATGTTCGCCATGTTCGAATACACCCGCCCAAGTAGCATCTCATCGTCCGTGCCGCTGTGCGCAGCCTTCAAGAACAGCTCCATCGCCTCTTGCGGTTCGCCTTGTGCGCGCAAGGCTTTGCCCTGCTCGTACCACGCCTGCACCTCGTCGTGCGAGGGGGTGGCACATGACGAAAGCATCGCCCCGATCAAAGTAGCAACAAGCAATATGTACGTTTGTGCTCGCATTTACTCCACTTGCATGCCAGTCAATGTGTAAACCTTATCGCCGTACTTGATAAGCATACGTCCGTTAATCAGCACCTTTTGTGCCGAGGCAGCAGTGACGGGAGTGTCTTCAACGCCGGCGGGCATATATATAAATGTGCCGACTATGCTGTAGTTCCACTCAGGGTTAGTGAGTTCGAGTTCGTATGTGCCGCTTTCAGTCAGGCGGACAGATACCGAGCCGCTGAACGTGTCGGATTGTACGGTGTGGTTGCGTGCCGGTGCCATGTTGACAGTTTGTGTGATGATGCCTAATGTATAACCGATCTCTTTGTCAATAAATTCGCGAATGGTGAGCTGATCGTTTCTCAGCGTTGCCACTATCTCGTTCGGATCAACAGGATCGACGGTTGATGAGCCTGGACCGTCATTAACTCTCGTGTATAGTGGAACCGTGTCAACAGGTTGTGCGTTGCTGTCATAATAGCAGCCGAACTCTTCTGCTGTTTCTGATGTATATACTTGTTCACCATCCTTGTAAGCGCAGAGCACGGATGTGCCGAAGTCGCCTTCACAATCAAGCGGGCAGTCGCTTCCGGATGGACCAGCGTGTAATCCTACTCCGTCGATCCATGAGTAACCCGGGAAGATAACTACTCCATCCATCCCCTGTAACGGAAGTTCCACACTCAGATTGAACTTCTTGTAACCATTCACTTCCTCGATCTCTGTAATGGTTGTTTCGCAGCCATAGGGGAAGTCTGACGGGCTACCACCAAACCATACATTGTCGAACACATCACCTACTTGCGCGTGGAAGGCGTATAACAGGTACTCGTGCGTGCTATGCGGAGGGATAATATAAAAATCTGCATTACTGCCCTCGCGGAGTGCACCTCTATACTCTTTTCCCTCCAGCTTAACATAACGTTGTCCGCCGATGATTGTATCCGTTGTCAGGCGTTCGGTATGCGTACTATATTGCATTATTCCGTCAGGATACCACTCGCTAAGAATGTTCCATTCGTCGCAGAGCGAGGGTAGGCGGAGAGGAAAACATTCGCACCCCGCATAAAGCGTATATACTTTCCGTCCTTCCTTGTAAGCGCAAAGAACCTGCGGCGTGGGATCCACTGCAAAACATACCGGCTCTGCCCAGACAGGACCGAAGGGTCTTCCTATACTATCTAACCAGTACGTATATGCCCAACAATCGATATCTTTATTATCATCTGTTTCAAATACTTGCAGCTCAGTTCTCCTGAATTTACCGGTGGCTATACTGGTAACCTTTGCTTTATAACCGTACGATTCTGAAGCATGATTACCAATCCATAAATTAGTCAATGTATCGCCTACTTCAACATTGAACGCATACAACAAGTATTCGTGCGTGCTGCCGGCAGGAACGTAATAAATGTTCGCATTAAGATCTTCGCGTAGCGCTCCCAAATAATCGCCGTCATGCAAAGAAGGTGAGGGGTATATTTGTTCGCGCAGTTGTCTATATTGCCTACCACCAATAATAGTGTCATCCGACAGCCGCTGCGTGTATCTCAAGATTCGCGGACTCAGGTCGGCATTCGTTTCCTCAACTTCTATATGCCACTCATCGCAGAGCGAGGGAAGTTGCATTTTTGGACTACGAGGGAGAAATCGTCTTGCAGTGATGCAATCTCCTATTTGTGCAAACAGGATATATGATCCTCTTGGGAGGAATGATACATCAATCTTCTCTTGTGGCTGCGCGTGAGATACCATGATAATAGTTGATGTGTCCCGACCTGTAATCCATATACTGTCAACATGCAGCAGTTCTTGATCTTGGGATCCACTAACGGTATATTTTATAGTACCATCAAGATATACGCTGACACTCAAATTATATTGAGTGCAAAACTTATATGAGATATTGTTTACTTCAATAAAGTTGTAACTTCCGCGTGTAAACGGAATACCTTCGATAATTACAGCAGTAGCCAGATGTGCTGTGTCCAACTGCTCTTCTGTTTGTGGGTTGTTAGCAGTAAGATAGTATACCTGACCGTCCTCAACTTGAAGTTGTATTGTTTTGCATGTAGGACATTCTTCGTCAGGCTCGCAAGGAAAACCTGCTGGCACCAGCACACCGCTCACACGTATCAATGATTCGGTTTCCGTCTGATACGAAGGCAAGCACCAACGCTCACTTGCCATGCTTATAATCCATGCGCTGCCAATGATGGCGAGCAACATTGTGAAGATAAATTTACGCATAATCTCAGGTATTTAGAAATTTGATGCAAAGGTACAGCTTTTTTCTGATATATGCAAATTTTGGTATTTGAAAAACGATTTACGCAAAGCGCTGTCAATCAGCCTGCTGCGGCAAATGACGTTTGAAAACATCAAAATTGTTGACATTTCGCGCTGCGAAATTACAACTTTTTTTTCAATTATGCAAATGTTTTGGGCAAAAAAGTATCTGGAAGTACTAATTTTTTGCATTTTTAGTGTTTCCAGATACTTCCTTTAGTTATCTTGGCGTGACACTATAACAATATCCCACTTACAACAAAGTAACGACGCAGTAATCACCCTGTAATCACCCAGTTCAGGATTGGATTTTGGGCGGTACTGGATTGAATGTGGGGCGATACTTTTGCGTGTTTACATTGATGCGTACAGTGTAATGGTAACGGTGAAGTAAAGCGTGCAGTATAGAGGTGTCTTGTTTAGTAATACCGGCTTGCATTTGACAGTGGATGCGGGAATGTTTAGGCGTCGCAGATCTCTTCTGCCATTTGATTTTGAAGCAGGGGGAAATTTATGGATTTATGAACTAAAAAAAGAGGTCATCGCGACCTCTTTTTGTTTGTGCAAGTTGCTGTTGCTAAACTTGTTATGCGGTTCACAACTTTGTGGTCCACAAGGTTGTGGTCCACAAGTGAGTGAACTCGTTAGTGCCGACGTTCGAGGCGGGCACCTTCGCTGTTGCTGAACTTGCTCGCCGGCTCTCTTTCGGGGCGGTCAGCGCGTTCAGGACGCGGGCCACGGCGCTCGGGACGGGGACCACGGTCGCCTCTTTCCGGACGATCGCCGCGAGGAGCACGGGCAGGACGCTCGGGCTCGACGTAGTCGGCGGGTTTCTCCTTCAGGGCTTTGGCGCTGAGGCGGAACTTACCGGTCTTGGGGTCGATCTCGAGGAGCTTGATGGTGATCTTGTCACCCTCCTGGATACCAGTCTCCTCCATCGTCTCGTAACGCTTCCAGTCGATCTCGCTGATATGCAACAGACCTTCCTTACCCGGCATGAACTCTACGAAGCAGCCGTACGGCATGAGGCTCTTGACGGTAGCCTCATAAACCTCGCCAACCTCGGGCAGAGCGACGATAGCCTTGATCTTGGCGATAGCGGCGTCCATCGACTCCTTGTTAGCAGAAGCCACTTCAACCTTGCCACCCTTCTCATCCTCGTCGATGCTGACAACAGCACCGGTCTCGGCCTGGATGCCTTGGATGATCTTACCGCCCGGACCAATAACGGCGCCGATGAGGTCTTTGGGAATATAGAAGCTCGTGATACGCGGAGCGTGCGGCTTGATGTCGGCACGCGGTTCGGGCATCGTCTCGAGGATCTTGTCAAGGATATACATACGTGCCTGATGCGCCTGTGCGAGAGCGTTCTCAAGGATCTCGTAGCTCAGGCCATCGACCTTGATATCCATCTGGCAGGCTGTCAGACCGTCGCGTGTACCGGTGGTCTTGAAGTCCATATCGCCGAGGTGATCTTCGTCACCGAGGATATCGCTCAGGATTGCGTAGTTCGTACCTTTGTTCTCGGAGATCAGACCCATAGCTATACCGCTGACGGGTTTCTTGATAGGTACACCTGCGTCCATCAATGCGAGTGTACCTGCGCAGACGGTAGCCATTGACGATGAGCCGTTGGACTCAAGGATATCCGAAACGACGCGAACGCTGTAGGGGAAGTCCTCGGGGATCATGTTCTTGAGCGCACGGCAAGCGAGGTTGCCGTGACCTATCTCGCGACGTCCTACGCCACGCTGGGGTTTGGCTTCGCCGGTAGCGAACGGCGGGAAGTTATAGTGAAGCAAGAAGCGCTCTGTGCCTTGGATAAGTGCCTCGTCAACGATCTTCTCGTCGCGCTTCGTACCGAGGGTAACGGTCGAGAGCGACTGCGTCTCGCCGCGGGTGAAGATGCTCGATCCGTGAGGCCCGGGCAGCGGACTAACTTCGCACCAGATAGGACGAATCTCGGTGGTAGTACGACCGTCCAGACGCTTGCCTTCGTCGAGCACGGCACGACGCATGGCTTCCTTCTCTACATCGTGGTAGTAACGATCAACCATAGCAGCCACCTCGTCCACCTCGATGCCGAGTGCTTCGGCACGGGCAGCCATATAGTCGGCTTTCTCGGTCTTGAAGTCTTCGCAGATCTGCGAGAACATTGCTTCGCGGTGGTGCTTGTCGGTGTCGGCGCTGGTAGCCTGGGCGTAAGCGCGGGCGTAGCTGAAGTCGTGAACAGCCTGCTTGAGTTCGTCGTCGTTGACCTCGTGGCAGTACTCACGTTTCACCTCCTTGCCATAAGCCTTCATCATCTCGATCTGTGCCTGGCACTGCGGCTTGATAGCCTCGTGAGCGGCACGGATAGCGTCGAGCATAACGGACTCCGGCACTTCCTTCATCTCACCCTCAACCATCATGATGTTGTCCAGCGTAGCGGCAACCATCAGCTCAAGGTCTGCCTTTTCGCACTGCTCGAAGGTCGGGTTGATAACAAACTCGCCATCCACACGTGCCACGCGCACCTCGGAGATCGGACCCTCAAAAGGTATATCCGAGCAAGCGAGCGCAGCCGATGCTGCCAAGCCTGCAATCGACTCCGGCATATCAATGCCGTCAGCCGAGTAGAGGGTGACGTTAACGAACGTGTCAGCATGATAGTTAGCGGGGAAGAGGGGGCGGAGCGCACGGTCGATGAGGCGTGCAATCAGGATCTCGTAATCCGAGGCTTTGCCTTCGCGGCGTGTGAAACCTCCGGGGAAGCGTCCGGCCGAAGCGAACTTCTCTTTGTACTCGACCGTCAGCGGCATGAAGTCCGTGCCGGGCATCGCATCTTTGGCGGAGCAGACGGTAGCCAGTACCATCGTGTTGCCGAGCGTTGCCATCACGGCGCCGTCGGCTTGTTTAGCCAGCTTGCCGGTCTCAAGGGTGATCACTCGACCATCGGGCAGAGTAATCTCTTTTGTAACAATATTCATCTGTTTTATGTCATTTGGGAGCGCAGTGTTGCACCCCGTCGTTTGTGCGCTTGCGGCATGCAAACGCGTGTTAATATTTCTATAGACCCGTAAAAGTCGTACAAAATTACATAAAATAACTGAAAAAAACAAAAATATGTGCAATTTTTACGAAATTATTTGCATTTTCGAAAATAAAGTTGTATTTTTGCGGTATGAAACGAAACCTTACTCTCTTACTTATCGGTCTGTTGCTCGTCTCGCAGAGCGTGTTCGGGCAGAAAGACCTGCAGTCCGTGCCGGCGCTGCGTAAGTTCAGCCAGCAGGGCTGGAAAATCCAGCATGCGCATTACAGTTTTGACAGTCTGACGATCTACTTCTCGGCGCTGGAGCCCGGGAAGAAAAACTACGACCTGTTCGTCACCCGCTCGCATGCCGGCGTGTGGGGTGCCCCCAAGCGCCTCAGCGACGCCGTGAACAGCGATGCGGACGAGCTGTGGCCGTCGGTGTCCTCCGACGAGCGCCGTCTGTACTTCATCCGCCGTACGGTGGACGACAAGCTGCTCAAATCCTCGCACGGCGCGCAGGGCGTGAACGACCAGCTGTTTGTCAGCGATAACCTGCGCGGCGAATGGCAGGCTTCCGAGCCGTCGATCATCGCCACACCGCACGACCTGTCGCCGCTGATCATGCCCGACAACCAGACGGTGATCTACGCCTGTAGGGAGACGGAGAAGAAACGTCAGTACTACGCCCTGCTGCACACGCGTTACCTCGGCTTCGGCGTGTGGACGCTGCCCGTGCGTGTGGACTCGCTGGAGCGCCGCTCGCTGTTCGGTCCGTACCTCAAGCAGGAGGGCGACACCGTGCTGCAAGTCACCGAGCTGCAGGAGCAGGAGCGTGAGCGCAAACAGATAGACACCGTGTATGTGACCCGTCAGGTTGTGCTGCCGAAGAACATGCGTTGCGCACGTTACGGCGTGCTATCAGGCGTGGTGACCGACGAGAACTCCGGCAAAGCTGTCGAGGCGACGATCCGTCTGTACGACGCCATCACGGCAAACACCCTCGACGAGGCACTGAGCGATGCGGCGACAGGACGATTCCGCGTAGCCCTGCAGCCCGGACATAAGTATAACATCGACATCACCGCACCGAACTACAGCCATCACTATCTGACCATCGACTGCCGGCAGACGGACTCGCTGACCAGCCGTCAGGTGAAGGTGCAGATAGCCCGCAACCTGAGCATCCGCATCAACCCCTACGATGCCGAGCTCTATACACCCGAGCCGCCAGAGCGTGAGGTGATCCATAACGCCACGACCGACAAGACCCTGCGCGTGCAGACCAAACGCGAGGAGACGGGTCGCATCTACGACCTGCCTATCGGAGAGACCTACGCCGTGACACTCTACCGCCGCGGCTATCAGGACACGACCCTGCTGATCAACACCAAGCGCGACGTGCGCTTCTCAGCCGCCGAGCTCGACGTGCCGCTGCAGCCGATCAAGAAACCGCTGGTACTCAAGCTGGAGACACTGCTCGACAGCTCAGTGACCGAGGGAACGATACGTCTGAGGAACCGCAACAAACATGAGATCATCGAGATGCAGTACACCCCGCCGACCACGAACGTCATGCTCCGGCAGGAGGACGAGTACGAGATGGTCATCCAGAGTCCGGGACACTTCTTCTTCGACACCATCGTCAGTATCCCCGACGGCTACGACCAGCTGCTCTGCGATGTGGCGCTCAAACCGATACAGAAGGATATGGTCATCCAGCTTAGGAACATCCACTTCGAGAGCGACTCGTATATCCTCAGTCCCTCGTCGCACGCCGAGCTCGACAAGGTGTTCAAGCTCATGGAAGCCAACCCCAAACTGCATATCGAGCTCTCCGCCCACACCGACGACATCGGCACTGACGCCTACAACGACCAGCTCTCAGCCAAGCGCGGCGAGGCGGCGCTGGAGTATATCGTCCGCAAAGGCATCGAGCGTGAGCGCCTGACGAGCGTGGGCTATGGCAAGCACCGTCCGCTCGTGCCGAACATCAACGATGAGAACCGCGCCATCAACCGACGCGTGGAGTTCAAGGTGACGGAGTTCTAAAGGTTGAAAGTTGAAAGTTTAAAGTTGAAAGAGGAAAGATATGAAACCGATCCGATATATAGTATTCGTACTGCTGGTGGCTATGAGTAGCACGGCATCGGCGCAAAGCTCGGAGCGTTATGACGATCTGCTGCATCGCACCGAGACGCTGCCTGCCTACGAGCAGATGTACCACATGCTTGCCTTCCAGCGCGCGCATCCCGAGCATGCGCCTATCTACTACCGTCTGGGTGATGCCGCTTACTCGATGCTGCCGTCGAAAGACGCGCTGCACGACTACAGCGAACGCTCCGAGCTGCTGTACCGTGCGCGGTTATTCTATGGTAACTGTCTGCACTTCATGGGCGGTAAAATGCCGCGCGGCGAGTCGTTCCCGACGATCACTCCTGCCGGTAAGAAAATAGAGTTCACGGACGTGGATGCGTACCTGCGTGCGCGGCTGGACACCGTCAAACGCTGGCGTGCTGAGACCGACACCCTGCACGACCGCTTCTACCGGATGGTCGATCGCTATGAGTCATGCAGGCAGCTGTTCATGCAGTTTATGGAGAAGTACCCGTCCGAGAAGTTGGCACACCTGAGCCTCACCGAGGACGACCGTGAGAATCTGCGTCAACTCAGCCAGCTCATGCGGCTGTTCGAGCAAGACCGCAAACTGTTCACCGAGGCGTTGCGCGTGTCGCCCGTGGCGGGTTATACGCCGGAGTTCCGACAGGTGGCGATCACCGCCTACCGTCTGGACGGACTGACCTCGTCGGACTTCCTCGCCAACGATATACCTCTCTGGGATTACGCCAGCTGGACGGCTACGTTCTTCGACGTGCAGCAGCGCGTGTATCTGCCGTTCATGCGCGACCTCATTCGCGAGTTCACAACGCTGGATGGCAGTATGGAGCGTTTCCGTCAGCGTCAAGCCATACAGATCGAGCCTGACAGACGTCTGCCGTACCGCGTGGAGCGCTACGACTACAAGTCGCCTATCGCTACGTTCATACGTCTGGAGCAACAGGTGGCGGGTATCACCCTGCAGGCACAAGACAGTCTGACCGCCAACGAGCAGATCACCGACGGCGAGCTGTCGGCACGTATCACCGCGAACATCGAAGCCAAGCAGCACCTGGCCGAGTCCGAGACCCTGCTCCGCACGCTCAAGCAGACCGCCGACGAAGCCACGGCACGGAAGTTCGACTATTTCCTCCGCGAAACGAAGATGCTCACCATCGAGCAGCTCGTGCAGACTGCCGAGCAGGCGTTCGCCTTCCAGCAGCAACTCACGCAGCAGATCGACCAACAGCTGCAGAACTACGCTGCGGCGTACCCCAAGCAGTTCAAGGATGTGGATATAAGCGACGATTTCGCAGCATCGCAAGCCGCCGAGGCTGCTGCAAAATAGACATAGCAAAATACCGAAAAATAGGCTACATTTTGCATCTGTATGCCTGCAGAATTTGGATATTTGAGAAAAATGTCGTACTTTTGCAGTCGCGTTTTTCGCGAAGGTGCCATAGCTCAGTTGGTAGAGCAAAGGACTGAAAATCCTTGTGTCACTGGTTCGATTCCCGTTGGCACCACGAAAAAG
>CACZRD010000115.1 GCA_902783545.1 uncultured Bacteroidales bacterium | reverse complement strand
TACGGTTGAGCTGATCAAGCACGCCGAGGATTTCCGTAAGGCACACGGCATTGCACCTATCAGCTATGAGGTAGGTACGGAAGAGGTGCACGGCGGTTTGGCTGACGAGAAGACGTTCGATACGTTCCTTGAGGGACTGAAAGCCGGTCTGCATGAGGTTGGTCTGGATGATATATGGCCGTGCTTCATCGTAGGCAAGGTAGGTACAGACCTGCACACGACGTTCTTTGATCCGGAAGTAGCAAGGAATCTGACGGCGAAGGTTCGTCCTTACGGCAGTTATATCAAGGGTCACTACAGCGACGACGTTGAGAATCCCGAGGACTACCCGAAGGCCGGAATGGGTGCTGCGAACGTAGGTCCGGAGTTCACGATGAACGAGTACGACGCACTGGCTGAGCTCGAGGAAGTAGAAAAGAAACTGCACGCCGAGGGCAAGATCGCACAGCTGAGTAACATGACGCAAGTGCTGTGGCAATGCGTATATGAGTCGAACCGCTGGAAGAAATGGCTGCACGGCGAGGAGGTAGGCAAAGACCTGAAAGACTGCACGCCGGATCGTCAGCTGTGGCTGGTTAAGACCGGTTGTCGCTATATCTGGCAGAAGCCGGAAGCACTGGTAGCACGTCAGATGTTGTACGACAATCTGGAGCGCTTCGGTATCCAGGCTGAGGAGATCGTGCTGATGCGCATTGAGCACAATATGGATAAATATTATAACGCATTCAATATCGTCAACCTGAATGACTACCTCAAGTAAATATTCTATATTCTTGCTGGGCCTGATGGCGATGGTTCTGGTGGCTTGCGGAGGATGCAAGGGCACGATCCTGGTTCCTCCCGATCCACCAGAAGAGGAGGAGCCACAGGAGCGAGTTGATCCGGATCCTAAATATGTGAAAGAGCCGGAGGACCTGATCTGGTACGAGACGCCGTGTTTCAACGTGCGGGTGGCGAATGCCGAGGCGGAAGAGGCGCGGTTGCCGATTATGGTGCGCATCACGACAGACACGAAGCAGTTAGTGCAAGAGATTACGGATACGCTGACAGTTGGCGGTGGCAAGGAGACGAACTACGTTGTGACACCGACGGTGGATATGGCGCCGGGATTCTACCGTGCCATCTGCTTCGTGAAAGGCAAGACGGTGCGGAACTTCAATTTCGGTGTCAAGCCGTTCGATATCGTTTCGGCGCCGGATATGCAACCCGATTATACGGCGTACTGGCAGGGCGTGAAGGATCAGTTGGCGGCGGTGGATATGAATGCCGTGCTGACGGAGATCGAGAGCAAGAGTTCATCGACGCGTAAGGTGTATCTGGTGGAGATGTACTCCGTGCCGGACGGTCTGAGCGGCGAGCCGGTGAAGATCCGCGGATACTACTGCGAGCCGACGGACGGTGAGAAACATCCCGTGCTGATTCACTACTACGGCTACGACACGCAGGGCACGAAGGCTAAATGCGAATGTCCGTCCGGAGGCAGTTCGAAGTACGCGGAGTTCTATCTGTCGCATCGCGGACAGTACCTGAACAACCGTCCCGCCTCAACGCAGAACCCGGGCATCACCGAGGACTGCGTCAATATCTACGGCGACTGGTTTGCGTACCAATTCGGCAATAAGGACAGTTACTATTACCGCGGTGCGTTCATGGATGCTGTGCAGGCCGTGCGGTTTATGGCGACACGTGAGACGAGCGATATGACGAAGCTGTTTGCCGAGGGATCGAGCCAGGGCGGTGCGCTGTGTTATGCGGCTGCCGGACTGAGCGATATACCGTTCACGGCGATCACGGCGAACGTAGCGTTCCTCGGCGATTTTCCGGATTATTTCAAGATCGTTGACTGGCCGGGTTCGACCGCCAAGGCGGAAGCCAAGAAAGCCGGTATGAGTGACGAAGAGATGTACGCGTTCCTGTCGTACTACGACACCAAGAACCTTGCGACGCGTATCTCTTGCGCGGTGCTGGCGACCAGCGGTCTGAAGGACGGCACGTGTCCGCCGCACACGAACATTGCGCCGTATAACATCATTAACAACCCTCAGAGCGAGTACCATTTCTATCCGGAAATGACACATGACTACCCGAAGAACTGGTTCTCGATGATTGAGGAGTTTAGGAAGAAATTCCTATAAATTACAAATTACAAATCACAAATATTTTTCAGTCATGAAAAATTTCGATATTATCGCTTTAGGCGAGTTGAATGTGGATCTGATACTGAATCAGATTGAGGGCGAACCAGAAGTGGGCAAAGAGAAGTTTGCCAAACAGATGACGCTGACCTTGGGCAGCTCGACGGCTATCTTCGCCGCCAACGCTGCGGCCCTGGGCGCAAAGGTTGCGTTCTGCGGCATGATCGGTGACGACAGCTTCGGCGACTTGGTGGAGACCAGCCTGCAAAAGAAAGGTGTGGATACCCGATTCCTGATCCGTCAGAACAAATACGCTACGGGCGCAACGATCTGCATGAGTTACGACGAGGACCGCGCTAACCTGACCTATCAGGGCGCAATGGACTATATGTCACTGGACGATATAGACCCCGAGGTATTCAAGGCAGCCAAGCATATTCATATCTCGAGCATCTATATGCAGAGCGGTGTGAAGCGTGACCTCATGAAGATCCTCGAGCTGTGCAAGCAGAACGGCGTGACCGTATCGCTTGACAGCCAGTGGGATCCCGCCGAGAAGTGGGATCTGAACTGGAAGCAGGTGCTGCCGATGCTGACGGTGTTCATGCCGAACGAGACCGAGCTGAAGTTCCTTACGCGCTGCGAGACGCTGGAGGAGGCGATAGAGACGATCCGTCCTTATACCAACGCCGCAGTCATCAAGTGCGGCAGCAAGGGGAGCATCCTGATGCGTAAGGGACAGCCCGACCGCAAGCAGGCTGCGCTGCTGAACAAGAACGTTGTCGATTGCATCGGCGCGGGTGACTCGTTCAACTCGGGATTCATAGCAAGGCTGGCTGCGGGCGATGATCTGGTTCGCTGCCAGGAGTACGGCAATATGACCGGCGCCGTGAACACCACCGCTGCCGGTGGTACGACGGCTTTCACCTGCCGTGAGGATGTGGAGAAGATCGGTCGCGAACGCTTTGGCTGGCAATGAGATCGGTTGGAAAAATAAACAAATATAAACCCTGCCCAGACGGGCGGCAATAAACAAAAAGCGGTCTTGTATTTATATAAT
>CACZRD010000114.1 GCA_902783545.1 uncultured Bacteroidales bacterium | reverse complement strand
GCCACTAAAAATGCAGTAAACTGCAATTTTTATTCGCAAAAACTTGCAAATGTCGATTTTTTTTCGTAACTTTGTAGGCTGATTTGGATTTTGCAAAATAGTGATGGGCGACCTGTTAAAAAGAACACATATTTCGGCTATCAGCATAGCACTCAGAGGGATCATATGTCCCCTGCTCTTGTGTTCCGCCACCCTATTCGGCATGAGCGCACAGGACAGCCTGTACAAACAACGTTGCGAGGCATTGGATCTGCCGATATTGTACATCGTCACTCAGGACAGCGTGATGCCCACCTACACGGTGATAGAGCCTCCTCCGGGCTGCGACGGTTTGGGTATAACCGACAATGAGAAACTGCCTGCACGGATGGTGATAGTGCTCGCCAACGATACGATATACGACTCCGGCGAGTACAAGAAAGACACCTCGGGGCTGACCATCAAGGTGCGCGGCAACACAACAGCTGCAGCAGACAGCGTGACAGGCAAGAAACCCTACAAGCTGAAATTACAGCAGAAAAAAGACCTGCTCTTCCGCGACAACGAAAGTGTATATGCGGACAAAGATTGGGTACTGCTGCGAATAGGTATATGCATGACGATGGTCGGCAACATGGCTAACCGCGCCATGGGGATGGACTGGACACCCGAACAGCAACCGGTGTTTGTCTTCCTGAACGATGATTTCCGGGGAGTCTATCTGCTCTCCGAAAACATCAAGCGCAACACGAAATGCAGGGTGAACATCAGCAAGACGGGCTATCTGTTTGAGTTCGATGCGTATTGGTGGAACTCGGAGTACTTCCTCGAATCGCAATACCGCTACAACTATACCCTCAAGTACCCCGACCTGAAGGACACAGTGCCCGAGCAGATAGAGTACCTGACCAACCATATCCAAACCGTTGAAGCGTACTATAACACACCAGACGTATTGGATTCGGTCATCGATATACCCTCCTACGCACGATGGTTGTGGGTGCATGATATTATAGGCAGCAAGGACGGATGCGGCTCGAATATGTTCCTGATCAAGAACGACGAGACGACCGACAGCAAGCAAGCGATGATCTGCACGTGGGACTTTGACGGGAGTTTCGCACAAAAGGCGCAATGGAGTTCCGTACATAACCGCTGGTGGTTCAAGGACTTCTTCGACCTGCCGCAAAGGCAGTTTGTCAAGGAATATATCCGAATGTACGACGCCATGGTGCCCGAGGTGTTCGACTCGCTGGTCAATGAGATCGACACACTCATCGCCGCGCCCCTGATGGTCACGTTGGATTCCGCCTTTGTATTGGAGAGCCGGCGCTGGAAAAATGAGAAACCCGCGCACACCCAATTCCAGAAATTGGCTGATTACCTGACAGCACGCAAACCGGTCATCGACAGCCTTATCAACGAGATCAAAGATGACTACGTAGATGTAGAGACATCGCTGCCGCAAGAGGTTCATTTCGCACCGCGGAAAGAGTGCCAAGCGCCTCAGGAATACTCCGCCTACGACATCCTCGGCCGACCGGTTAGTCAGGCGCGCCGTGGGGAAATCATCATCATTCGCGGCAACGACGGCAGCGTAAAGAAGACATATGTAAAATAACTGCACAATGATATATCGTGACATAGACAAGATGAGCGAGCTGCTGTCGCGGGACAGACGGGCGATGCAGATCGTCAGCCGGTTCGGGATACCGATGGGCGTGGGCGACAAGACGATAGATGCCGTGTGCAAGGAGCACGGCATACACACGCCGACGTTCCTTGCAATCGTGAACAACGCCAACATCGACCACAACAGCCCCAAAACAGAAGACATCGACCTGCCGACGCTGCAGATGTACTTAAAGAATGCCCACACGTACTTCCTGGAGTTTCTGTTGCCACGCATCAGGCGGCAACTCATCGAAGCCATCAATCCGACCGACCAGAGCGACCAAGTGGCGATGCTGATCCTTAGGTACTTCGACGAGTACGTGCAAGAGATACGCATTCACATTCAGCACGAGGACGAAGGGCAACTGGAGGAACATGCTACCGACGACCAGCATATAGCCCGGAAACTGCAAGAACTGGTGAGTCTGATCATCAAGTACTACCCCGCCGACTCGAGTTATCCGTTTGCCAACGAGCTGCTGACAACGGTGCTGCTCGGTATATACCAGACGGAGGAAGAGTTGCAGACACACTGCGCGATAGAGGATGAGATACTGCGACCGGCGATGATTCAGAAAAAAGACCGCTACGCTGAAAGACGAAAGACCGCTGCGCTGAAAGAACAGCAAGAGGAACTGAGTGAGCGGGAGAAAGAAGTGCTGATGCTGGTGGTGCAGGGATTGATAAACAAAGAGATAGCGGATAAGTTGCACCTGTCGTTGCACACGGTGATTGCGCACAGGAAGAACATCGCGCGCAAACTGAATATTCATTCAACAGCAGGGTTGACGATTTACGCGATAGTCAACAAACTGATCGAAGTATAATGCTCAGGCGAGTGCAGCAATATATACGGACACAGGAGTTGCTCCATGAAGGGGCGAAGGTGTTGGTGTGCGTGAGCGGCGGAGCGGATAGCGTAGCGCTACTGGATGTGCTGCAACGGGGCGGATACGATTGCGTGGCTGCACATTGTAACTTCCACTTGAGAGG
>CACZRD010000113.1 GCA_902783545.1 uncultured Bacteroidales bacterium | reverse complement strand
TCTAATGAAACGTTGCATAATCTTCAAATTTTCAAATCTTCAAATCGTCCGCAGGACGTTCAAATCTCTATGCTGCTATCGCAGCGCTTTGCCATGGTCGTCGATCAATGTGCCGAAGCGGTCAGAATATTCGCCAAACGATGCAAAGAACACATGCTTGGTTTGTGCCTCGATGGAATAGAACAGCGGCGGAGTGAGGACATGGTAATGTTTGTCCATAAGTCCGCGTTTACCGTTGTAATCGACGTAGATATAGCAGTCTGTTTCCTCGAAGATGTCGTCGCCGTCCTTATCCTTGCGACCGGTGTTGTAATCCAGCGGTTCGATGCGTTTGTAGATAACATGATAGACGAGCCTACCATCGTAGTCAAACAGCCGCTGAATGCCGTTGTGCTCGGTAGCTATCAATCCTTCCGACCAATCGACCTCGATGGCTTTGTACGCACCGCGAAGAACAGGCTTGAGGTTGTAGTCATACACGATACACTCGTCACCAAGACGGGTGTTATACAAGCGGCGGTTGTAGCAGGTCTCGATCTTCGAATAGACAGGCTCAAGCACCCAACAGCCGGCTGTGTCAAGCAAACCAACATGATCGTAATCAACACGGAGCACAAGGTTGTTCTGGTAGTACAGATACTCATACTGATGGCGTGCGGTCAGTCCTGTCGTATTGACCTGCGAGCCGTCGCGGCGGAAGATGAACAGCGAGTCATGGCGCGACATGATGCCGCGGTCGCAGGCAAACTGCCAGGCTTTGTCGTAGTCCAGCGGCGTGAGCAGTTCAGCCGTGTTGAGGTTGATGAACGCACGGCGATGGTTCTTGGCAAGGATAGCAATCGTATCGCCCGGAGCTATATGCAGCCACTCGATGCTATCGACGAGAATCTTGCCGGTCTCGGGATTGTAGATGTGCGCACCATGCTTGTAACGCAAACCGTTGCGACCAATCTCCTCGCCATACAAACGGCGTTCGATGGCTTTAGGAGCAGCGCGGAAACTCCGGCAAAGCGATACACCGACGGCGATGAGGATAACAGGCATACAGACGAGCAACACTCGTGAGGTGACGGAACGTGCCTTCCATGAGGCTGAGATACGCGCCCAAAGGCGGGAGAAAAATGTTGATTTCATACAATTGATGTTTGATGTATTATGTTTGATGTATGTCATTTTTGATGCAAAATTACAACAAATTACGCACATATACAAATATTTCGCGCGCGAATGTACGAAACTAAAAATAGCGTGTACGAAATCACTTCGCACACGCTACTTTATACAGAAATAAATAATCAGTTTTTAGGCCAAACGATGAAACTGATATTTTTGTACGGTCGTTCATCCCAGAGTCCCATCTTTGTGCCGTTGCCTTCGGCATCCATGCTCCAGCCTTGCGCCGAACTGCCGACAAGATAGATGGCGTTGCTGACACCTATATCGACCAAGGCTTGGGCGAAGTCGTGAAGAGACTCGGTGCTCTGTGTTGCGACAACGGCTATATGTCCGTCAATCTCACACAAGCCGCGACGGATGGATTTGTTCTTGAGTTCGTTTTCTACAAGTTTGCCGTTATCCACCAGCGGGTATTGGCGGAAGAAATATCCGCCATGCTCCGTAGCTTGCTCGAATAGCGGGGAGTTATCCGCCACGCCGATAGTAACCTTGCCGTCGATGATGGCGCAGTAGCCACGTTTGCTCAGTCCCCAACTCAGAGGTTGTCCGCGCAAGACGAAGGCGCCTACGATCTTCTTGTTATCCGCGCGCACGTCGGCAGCTTGGAAGAACAGGATGTTCTGTTGACGGTTATCCAACGCACCGTAGCCGATCTCCAAACGCGGTGTGCTGTTAAGCGGCACATAGATGCGTAAGGGTATATCGTTCACCGTGGTGTCTTTGGTGATCGTTCCTGTAGCGGTTATGCTATCGAGCGAGGCGAACCAACCTTGTAATGGATGCGACTGGGCTGCGTTGTCCGGGGTCGTAAGGATTGTTTCCGGTTCGAAGATTCCCTGTTCCGGCAACTGCTCGGGTGCTTTTGGCCACAGCAGACATACAACCGTCACGATGGCTGCTATGACAGCCACACAGACAGTCACCACACGCCACGGAAACGTGGGTTTAGGCTGCTGGTTGCTGCTACCAATGACGCGAATCTCGCTATCTGATATGTTTTCTTCTTTCATCATAGACTGTTCTTCTCAATCAAATCTTTCAATGCCTTCAGAGCCTCCTTGCTTGCCGAGAGCGTGTAACGATTCTGCTGACCATCGACAAGGATGAGTTGCTGCTTGGGCACATGGATGTAATACACGTAGTTGAGGTTGATGATCAGGCTCTTACCGATACGCACGAACTGTCGGCTCAGTTCAGGAAGTTGCTCGGCAATCATCCGCTCGATCTGCCCTAACTGATAAGTCACCAGCCGCATCTCTCCGCCCGTCTGGAAGAAGTTGCAGTAGTTGCCGTCCGACGAGATGTAGAGGATGTGACTTGCCGCTACGCGCAGCAGGTCGTTGGAGGTCGATATGATCAGATGTGTATTCAGCATTGTTCTTTTTTACGGGGTCCCCGACACGACTATTAGTCGCGTTGGGGAGAGCGGAGGCCTCGATGCGCTTTTATGTCGCCAGGCGACATCTGTAGCGCCGAGTACCGAACGCGAGTGCAAAAGTACAAAAATATTTTGAGATTTGCAAATTTTCGTTGCGGTTTTGTACCAAATACGCGGATAAATGTATGAAATTGGCTGCAAAATTGTTATCGGCACAAAATTTGTTATATAACAAATGACAAATAACAAATCACAAATAACAAATGACAACAATACCTGTATTATTGTTAACCGGTTATCTGGGGAGCGGAAAGACCACCCTACTCAACCGGATTCTGAATAACCGTCAAGGCATAAAGTTTGCCGTGATCGTCAATGACATCGGCGAGGTGAACATCGACGCCGACCTGATAGCCAAAGGCGGCGTGGTCGGACAGAAAGACGACAGCCTCGTAGCCCTGCAGAACGGCTGTATATGCTGCACGCTGAAGATGGATCTCGTAGAGCAACTCAACGAGATCACCTCGCAGAAGAAGTTCGACTATATCGTGATTGAGGCATCGGGTATCTGCGAGCCAGCACCTATCGCGCAGACGCTGTGTTCGATCCCGCAGATCGTGACGAACTACGCGGGTCATGACCTGCCGCGTCTGGACTGCATCGTGACGGTAGTGGATGCGCTGCGCATGCGTGACGAGTTCGGTTGCGGCGACGCGCTGCAACAGGAGCATATAGGCGAGGATGACATCGAGAAACTCGTGATCGAGCAGATAGAGTTCTGCAACAAGATTCTGCTGAACAAAGCGTCGGAGATAAGCGAACACGAGTTAGCGCACCTAACCGCCATTATTCGCGCCATTCAGCCGAAGGCGGAGATTATCCCCTGCGACTACGGGAATGTGGACTTCGACAAGATATTGAACACGCGCGCGTTTGACTTCGAAGAGGTAGCCACAAGCGCTGCGTGGGTGCACGAAGTCGAGGCTGTCGGCAACGAAGATGACGATGATCATGACGAACACGAGCACCATCACGAACATGAGCACCATCACCATCATCATGACGATGAGGGCGAGGCGGAGGAGTACGGTATAGGTACGTTTGTGTATTTCCGTCGCCGACCGTTTGACCTGAACAAGTTCGACGAGTTTGTGGCGCGCCATTGGCCGAAAGAAGTGATCCGCGCGAAAGGCATGTGTTACTTCGAGGACGAGTACGATATGTGCTACGTATTCGAGCAAGCCGGCAGACAGTTCGGATTGAAGCAAGCCGGCCAATGGTACGCGACGATGCCGGAGGAAGAGTTGATGCTCATGGCAAAAAGCGAGCCCGGAATACTGCGCGACTGGGATGAACACTACGGCGACCGAATGCAGAAGCTCGTATTCATCGGGCAGCACCTTGACAAGAAAGCCATCACCGAGCTGCTGGATGCCTGCCTTGTATAACAGAAAAGACCGCGAATGTCGCGGTCTTTTCTGTTATCCTTTATAGGCGTAGTTGACGAGGTCACCGTTGATATACTGGTCGTAAGCCTGCATGTCAATGAGTCCGTGACCTGAGAGGTTGAACAGGATCGTCTTCTGTTCGCCTGTCTCGGCGCAGCGTTTTGCTTCGCGAATAGTAGCCGCTATCGCGTGCGCGCTCTCGGGCGCGGGTATAATACCTTCTGTACGCGCGAAGAGCGTAGCAGCCTCGAATGTCTCCAGTTGCGGGATATCCACGCCGGACATCAAACCGTCCTTGAGCAGTTGGCTGACAATCACACCTGCACCGTGATAACGCAATCCGCCTGCGTGGATGTTTGCGGGCTTGAAGTCATGACCGAGTGTGAACATCGGCAACAGCGGCGTGTAGCCGGCACTGTCGCCAAAGTCGTAGCGGAACTCGCCGCGTGTGAGTTTAGGACAACACTCCGGCTCCGCTGCAATGAACCGCGTATGCCTACCGTCCAAGAGGTTATGCCGCATAAACGGAAACGCTATACCGCCGAAATTACTACCACCGCCAAAGCATGCGATCACCACATCAGGATACTCACCCGTCTTAGCCATCTGTTTCTCAGCTTCCAAGCCGATGATCGACTGATGGAGTGCTACATGGTTGAGCACGGAGCCAAGCGTATATTTGCAGTTCGGCGTGGTGGTAGCCAGTTCGATAGCCTCGGAGATAGCCGTGCCGAGCGATCCCGGATGATTCGGTTCGCGAGTTATAATATCCTTACCGGCACGTGTGGACATCGACGGCGAGCCCTCTACCGTGGCACCAAACGTGCGCATGATACTTGAACGATACGGCTTCTGCTGCATCGACACTTTCACCTGATAGACCGCGCACTCCAGCCCGAAGACCTTAGCCGCATAACTGAGCGCAGCGCCCCACTGACCGGCACCGGTCTCAGTGGTGACATTCGTCACGCCTTCCTGTTTGCAGTAGTAGCACTGAGGAATAGCCGAATTGAGTTTGTGCGAACCGAGCGGACTCGCGCTCTCGTTCTTGAAGTAGATATGCGCCGGCGTGCCGATGGTTTGCTCCAGACCATACGCACGCACCAGAGGCGTGGCGCGATAGTACTTGTACATCTCAAGCACCGGTGCGGGTATATCTATCCATGCGTGCTCGGTATCGAGTTCTTGTTTCGAACACTCGCGGGCAAAGATATGCGAGAGGTCATCTACGCCCACCGGCTCCCGGGTCGCGGGATTAAGCGGCGGAAGAGGCTTGGTAGGCATATCTGCCTGGATGTTGTACCACTGTGTCGGGAGCTCCGACTCGTCTAACAGAAAGCGTTTTTGCATTTTAAATATTCACAGATTAATCAGATTAAACAGATGGCGATGGATTACTTACCGATAAGCCAGCCGTAGTTCTCCTTGGTGGTCATCTTGATCCAAGCCACACCGGCTGAGCCGTTGATAACGAGGAAGAAGATGAACAGCACGATCGAGAACACGTTGTGCAAAAGGATGAACAATCCTATTCCGGCAACACTGTAGATGATCCAGTAAATCCATGCATCGTTCTTACGATAGATCAGCCAGTAGTTAGCAAGGAACGAGGAGGATATCATCAAGCCGTTGAGCAGTTTGATGGCAATATTCTCCGTCAAGCCTTCCTTGTTGAATGCCAATGATGCCATGACATAGTCGCCGACCGTGATAGCCACGAACAGAGCTATCGTCAACCAGAAGCGCGGTGTATCCAGGAACTTCGTCTCGAAGCTGGCACCTCCGTCACCTTTCGAACGACTCCACTTGTAGATAGACATCATCTGGAAAGGAATGAACACAAAGAAGTAGAGGAATGTACTGTCGATCTGTCCCTGCAACAGGAATTGTATGCCCAGCAATACGGACATCACGATGCCTGCAAAGAATCCCGTGAAGTTCTGCGGATCACGGATCGTCAGGATATACGCTACGCCCACGATACTGGCGGGTATACCTACGCACCAAGCCGCGTCACTGAAGTGCAACAGCTCGTACTCAAACAATGCCTGAGCACCCCAAAGCAGAAGCATCAAAGCTCCGTATATACCGATAGAGATAAGCAGATTGCGGCCTAATGCAAGCCAAAGATTAGAATTTTTCATGATATTAGTGTGTTAATTTATGTATAAACTGTTGTTCCAATTCTTCTATATTGCTGATATCCGGCAGCAGCGGTCGGATGTTCATCACCCGTTGCCTCACGCTCTGTACGGCGTGTTTTTGGAGCTTGGCAGCACTTGGCGTGATCGCTTGCTCCAAGGCATCGAGATCCACATCGTATAGCAACGTGCCATGCACAATCGTGGCGTTTGGCAGCGCATAGCAGGCATTGCCGCTGACCTTTCGTCCGTCCACGAGTATGTCGTTGTGCGCCGTGGTGACAGCATTCAGTCCCAGTGAGCGCAGCACCTCCGCCACTTGCGCAAGGAATCGTTCAAACACCGCTTCGCTATGCGAGTCAGGCGATATGAAGCTGAGCATCAGATTACCTCGGTCGGCATAGACGCATCCTCCCCCGCTCTTTCGCTGTACTACCTTAATATCGCGCGCGCGACAATAGTCGATGTTCACCTCGGCTTGCATATCCTGATGTCTGCCGTAGATGACTGTTGGCTCCACTACCCAACAAAAGAACAGCTCTTCCTGAACATCTTGCGCCAAGCGTATCTCTTGATCAAGATACCACTGCAGCGGTTGGCCTGTAGGTAGTACGACGTGCTTCATCGGTTTAATCCGCCATGTATGGCGGATGCTGTATTACTTATCGGTGGCATCCAAGAGGATGAACGCCGCCCAGAATCGCGGATGAGCAAACGGGTACTTCTTCGCCTTGTTAGCCGCCTTGACTTGCGACTGACGCAGGAACTTCAGTTTGCGTGCCTGTGTCTCCTCGCTATCCTCTTCTTCAATAGGCTCGGGCTTGAAGCCACGCAGGTCATACTGTGCAGTGCGCAGCGCCTCACGCGGTGTGAGTCCTTCGTTGAGATGCTGGTAGAACGCCTTCATCATCTTCTCCGTAGCCTCATCGTTCACCGGCCAGAGCGACATGATCAACGCATGTACACCGGCTTTCTTGAAACCACGTTGCAGACCTGCTACGCCATCGGATGTGATGGCACCAAGGGCTGTCTCGCAGGCAGAAAGAACCGTCAGTTGGTTGCCGCTGAGATTCAGTCCTGCAATCTCCTGTGCAGTCAGAATACCATCCTCGCGCGACGGCTCGACATCTTCGCCCTTCCATGCGTTCTCCGAATTAGCGAGCAACATACCTGTTCGTTGCATGGCATTCGCCTCGGTTACATCGGAGAGACAGAAGCCGTGGGTAGCGATATGCATGAGCTCCGGCGCATGACCGGTCATGCTCTTGAAGCGTTCCTCGGAGGCATCCATGGCGGTGAACATATTCTTTGCTCCGATCTGTGCGGCGATGGACTGCACCTCGCTCAGAGTACCCGGCAGGTACTGGATAGCGCCACGTGCATTGTCGGGATTGTAGTACACACCACCATAGAGCACCGCCTCACGCAGACGCGCTTTTTCCAACTTGAATGCTTCGGTATTGCGGAAGCAGAGCTCGCGCGTTGATGAGAGACGGAACAGGTTATACACATCCGCCATGGTCGGCATCACGGTGTCCGTGGAGAGCTGCTTTGCACCGGTATATTGGGCTGTATAAGGCAGGTACTCGATAGCCAGCTGATAGAGCGGGCCGTCGGGGGCGAAATACACCTTATCGGTCGGTTTGATTTGGCCGACGCGGATGATATTGTTCCAGATCGTATCGGAGAGCTGGGGGTTCAGATAGGTGCGAGCACGCAGTTCGACAAACTCCTGTAAGTAATCCTTGTTCGGGATCTGCACCATCTTCGGAGCTGTCCATTCGGGACGGAGGATAAGTGCAACCATCTCGCCGTTGTTCTTCTTGCTCTTGTCTTGCATGAACTCGATAGCCACCTCGCCTTTCTTCAGCGCCTTGCGCACATCGGCGGTCTTGATACGCAGACGATCCATAAACGAGCCGTACTCGTGGCAACGGATCATCACCTGTTGCTCCAGATCGTTGATCTCCGCCTGACGGATACGTATCGAGTCATCGCTGCGACGCTTGGGCGGCAGTTGCATATACTGCTGCAGGGCGATCTGCTGCTTGCGGAGTTGCTTATAACTGCTGATGAGTGCGGTGTCCCCACTCTGCTCTACGTACCGTGCGAACTCGATGGACGATGACAGCAACAGACCTTTGTCGATCAGGTTGGCATCGTACATCAGCGTCGTAGCGAACGGCGAGTCGGCATGCAAGGCGGCAGGGATAATATTGTTGAAGTGGAATCGCAGGCTGCTGTAATACTCGGCACGCGCACGTTCGGTCAATGACGGGAAGATCCGGTTGACACGTGCAGCGACGATATCCACAATCTCGCGTTTCACTTTCAGCGACTGCTCATAGTTATCCATCTTGCGATAGAGAGCTGCGAGGTGACCGAGCGCCACAGGGAAGTCGCGGTTGTATATACCCACCGAGTCGCGGAACGTCTTGACGATCTGCTCCGCTTGTGGCAAAGCCTCCTCATAGCGTCCGGCATCGGCAAGAACGTTGGTGATG
>CACZRD010000112.1 GCA_902783545.1 uncultured Bacteroidales bacterium | reverse complement strand
ACCTTTACCACCCAGTTGCTCGCGCATCTGGGCATTACCTTCGGCCTTACCGTTACCAAAGGTGTAAACGCGTTTTTTGTTGTCCATGAGATTTAAATTATTTATTTTGTGTATTTTATGTTAGTTTTTTCGCTTTCCCGCACACGCATAGACGCCATAATAATGGTGTTACACACGTAATGCGGTTGCAAAGATAGTAAAAATATTTTGTATTTCCAAATATTTTGCAAAGAAAAATTGCAGTTTGTACAAAGAAGTGAAAAATTTGCGCATATATCAACTTTTTTTTCATAATTCATTTGCATATTTTATTTTTTTTTTGTAAATTTGCGGGCTAAATTGTGAATATATCATGAGAAGATGCATTTTTGCTATCAGTTGTGCCCTATTACTACTCCTACCGGCAGAGTTGCTGGCGTGGGGTCAGGAGGGGCATAGGATTGTTGCGGAAATAGCCTACCACTACCTGAGTTCAGGTGCGCAGAAGAAGATTGACAAGGTGCTCGGCAAGCACGGGATGGTCTATGTCGCCAACTGGCCTGACGAGATCAAGAGCGATACCGTCTATCCGACGTCGCACGATTGGCATTTTCAGGATCTGGATGGCGGCATGAGCGACTCGGCTGTGGTGGCTGCATTGACCGACTACCCGAAGGTTGGCGGCAACCTGTTCCGCGCCACGGACAGTATCCGTGCCCTGCTCCGCCAAGAGCCGGATAACAGGGATGCGTTGGCGTTTTTGATCCATTTTGCCGGCGACCGGTATTGCCCGATGCACACCGGCCACATGGACGATCTGGGCGGCAACCGCGTGAAGATGAAGTGGTTTGGCAGCAACACGAACCTGCACACCGTGTGGGATAGCAAGCTTATTGATTCACAGGGGTACTCCTACACGGAGTACACGAAGTTTCTGATTGACAAGTACGACAGCAAGCGTCAGTCGCTGCTCAAGCAATCGGAGGCGGAGATGGTTGTTGAGAATTATCATATCACATCGGACATTTACACCTATCAGGAAACATTTGACGGAAATACATACCACTATATCTACCGCTTCCATCAGACGATGGAATGGCAGCTGTACAAAGCCGGTGTACGGCTGGCTATGTGGTTGGAGGAACTATATTAATGAGAGACTTTACATTACGCACATATCGCAAGTTGCTGGAAGCCATCCTGGATGCGCAGTATGAGCATCTGACCGTGGAGGAATACTGCGCTATTCGTCAGGGGCTGGAAGGCAAGAAGACGCTCCCCGAGCAATATGTCATCATGCGCCACGACATTGACAAACGTCCGTGGTTCGCCGTGCAGATGGCTGAACTGGAGGCGCAGTTGGGCTTCAAGGCTTCGTATTACTTCCGCATCGGCGAGGAGAGCAACAACCCCGAGTGCATCAAGCGCATAGCCGCTCTGGGGCATGAAATAGGCTATCATTATGAAGACATGTCGCTGTGCGACGGCGATCATGACAAAGCCTACGAGCACTTCAAACAGGCGCTGGAGTACTTCCGGCAGTTCTACCCCGTGCGCACCTGCTGCATGCACGGCGCGCCTCGCTCGCAATACGACAGCCGTGCGCTGTGGGAGAAATACAACTACCGCGACCTGCAGCTCATCGGCGAGCCGTACTACGACGTAGATTTCAAGAACGTACTTTATCTGACAGATACCGGCCGCTGCTGGGACGGATTCAACTACAGCCTGCGTGACAAGGTTTCCGACAGGCAGGTCATCTGGACACATGCCGGATGGACGTTCCATCGGACTCCGGAGATCATCGATGCATTTGCCTGCAAAGCAATACCGGCTGCTGTGCTGTTCACCACCCATCCGCAACGCTGGACGGACAAGAGAGGAGCCTGGTGGCAAGAACTGATTGTACAGAACATCAAGAACATTGTCAAAGCCATTTTGGCAAGAAAATAACATGGACGCAAAATCAGTATTCTCACGCATATGGACAGATGTGCTGATCTGGGCAATCTCAGGTCTGCTATGTATCTTGTGGCGTGTGGCGGCTGACAAAGCGGCTATCCTGGTGTACGTGTGGTTGTTCGCCGCAATGATGGGATTGTGGCTGCTGCTCGGGCTGATCACCGGCAAATACCACCGCTCGTACAAGACCATGTGGCTATGGCAAGAGATGCTGGGCATGCTCGTGCCGGCTTTGGTTGAGTTCGCTATTATATTCTGGCCTGCTCGTCAGCTGTTAGCATTGTTCAACTTATCGCTCGTCGTGGCGATATGGATGATAGCTATCGTAGCCGCCATCTGTGCGCTGGTGATTGTTGGCAAGCACTATTGGAAGTACGCACAGAACATGGACGTACCAGCCATGGAGATTGAGAAACGCTCCAAGGCCAAAGTCCTACGCCGCAACGAACCACGCTCGGAGCAATCGGTGGAGGCTATCCATCAGTCGGTGCTGTCCATCACAACCGAGGAGGACTATCAGATGTTGCTTGACAAAGCGCATCTCGACTCGCGCCAGACGAAGATCGTGGCGAACAGAGACCGATTCAGTTTCTTGCAGATTCCTGACTATCAGTACAAGACCTTGGTCGACCTGACGCTGCTCAACGATGCCAAAGGTATCAACCGGCGATTCTGTATCGTCAACCAGAAACTACCGGACGACGGCATCTACGTATGCTGCTATCGTCCGCAAGAGTACATGAAGCAGAAGCTCCTGAACAAATACCCCAAACCGCTGAACTGGATCGTCTATACGCTGTACTTCTGGCAGAAACGCGTCGTACCGCGTCTGGCACTGTCTTCGCGTCTGTACTACGACCTGACGAAGGGACGGAAACGAATGCTCTCGAAGACCGAGGTGTTCGGCAGACTGTATTACTGCGGTTTTGAGGTGGATGAGGTTGTACCGATGGGACATATCGAATACGTATTTGCCCACCGCAAGATGCAACCCTACCCTCAGGAGCAAATCAAAATCTATGGCCCTTTGATCAAGCTGCCACGTATATGCAAGAACGGCGAGATACGCTTCTTCTACAAGTTCCGCACCATGCATCCCTATGCAGAATATATTCAGGATGTAGTATTCGATCAGCAAGGCGGCATGAACATCGCTGACAAGGCGGATGGCGATTGGCGTATATCGTCGTGGGGACGCGTGATGCGCAGGTACTGGCTCGACGAGCTGCCTATGCTCATCAACTGGTTCAAGGGCGATGTCAAACTCGTGGGTGTACGGCCGTTGTCACAGGCTATGTTCAACAAGTACCCGAAAGCATTGCAAGAGAAACGCATCAAAGCCCGTCCGGGGTTGATACCGCCGTTCTATATCGACCACCCGAACACGTTCGAGGAGCTGTTCGCCAGCGAGGACAAGTATCTGGATGCCTACCTCAAGCACCCAATACGAACGGATTTTGCGTATTTCTTCCGCACTGTCCACTCTATCCTATTCACCAAGATGCATAGTGCTTGATTAGTTTAAAGTTTAAAGTTTAAAGGTGAAAGACGAAAGAAAATATAATTACGCCTTGGTTACCGGTGCGAGCAGCGGTATAGGGTTGGAGTTTGCGCGTCAGTTGGCTGAGCGCGGCTACCCGCTGATCATCGTGAGCAATGTGCTGGAGATCAATGATTGCGCCAAGCAGCTCAGCGAGCAGTATGGTGTAACCGTTCATGGCTTGGTGTGCGATCTGGGCGAACAAGACTCGGCACGCAAACTATATGCCTACTGCCACGAGCAAGGCTGGGAGGTCGAGGTGTTGGTGAACAATGCCGGTGTGTATCATGACAAAGATATACTTGACGACAGCGAGGCGTTCACGTCGCTGATCATGAACCTGCACATGTACACTCCGGCGATGCTCTGCTACCTGTTCGGGCAAGATATGCGGTCGCGCCGCAAAGGCTATATTCTGAATGTCTGCTCCGTGACATCGAAGATGGCTGCACAACGGCTGGGCACCTACGGCGGCACGAAAGCGTTCCTCGCGCATTATACGCGCGCGCTACATATTGAATTACGCAAATACGGCGTACATGTGACCAACGTCAGCCCGGGTGCGGTCGATACAGGGCTGTACAACATCAAGCCTTGGTTGACCAAACTGGGCAAATGCCTGGGCATCATCGTAAGCCCACAGACTCTCGCTCGCCGGGGGCTGCGCGCCCTGTTCCACGGACGAAGCAAGGTGACTATACCTGCAGTGTTCTGGCATCTGCTATGCGGCATCATCCTACTCATCCCGACCTGCCTGCTACGGCTCATCCGCCGCTT
>CACZRD010000111.1 GCA_902783545.1 uncultured Bacteroidales bacterium | reverse complement strand
CCGCCCATGAGTTGTCCGGTAGCCAACAGGTGCTGATAGCCGACATTGTACATGCCGAAAAGCATACACGGAACGAGTGCGAGCACTACGTAGATCATCGTGCGCTTGGAGTCATTGCCCGCATGGATCTGCGAGCCAAGGCGCTTGCCGGTGGTGTTCGGGGTGAAGAGGAAACTCTCGAAACCGTCGAACAGGGACCAGAATGCGTGCAACTTACCGCCTTCCTCAAAGTTCGGGCGGAGTTGCTCTTTCAGTTTATATAGACCCTCAAACATTATTCAATCTCCTGTTTTAAGTTATCCAATGCGGCGCGAACGATAGCTTGCAGCGGCATCTTGGAGGTGCAGACGTACTCGCAAACAGCGAAGTCTTCGGGTGCAACCTCGTAAGCGCCGAGCGCTTCCATTCGATCCAAGTTTCCGGCAATCATAGCCTTGATGAGATGCTCGGGGTAGATGTCCATCGGGAACACGCGCTCATACTCGCCGCTGACGATGATAGCCCGGCGTCCGCCTTTCAGACGGGCATCCTGCTTACCCTCGCGCAGGAAGCACGGCATGATCCAACCCATGAACTCATGGGTCTCCGTACCTTGAGCGATGACGGTGAACTGGTTGTCGTAGAGACTGATGGCGTCCTCGAGAGTGATCTGGTGACCGCTGAGCGCATTGCCTGCGATGTAACGCGGCTCGATGCTCTCATCGACGTTGCAAGCGAGGATAGCCTTAACGGGCATACCTGCGATCACGTCGTAGTACTTCGGTTCGCGTACTAGCGGACCAGTGAGCGCTACGCGCTTGCGCATATCGACGATGCCCTTGAGGAGCAGCGTGCCGATGAGGCGTAGGTCTTGCATGTTAACGGTCCAGACGGTTTCACCCTTGGCGATAGGAGCCACGTGGTTGATCTGAACACCTACGTTGCCTGCGGGGTGGGGACCGTCAACCATGTAGAGCGTGCAGTCCTTCCACGGCGCACGCGCACCGGCTTTGATACCCATGAACACAGGAGCGATAGCGCCCAGCGCCGTGATGGCAGCCTGCACCTCGGCTTCGTGGCCTTGCAGCACAAAGTCGTAGTCGGGAGCCAACGGAGCAGAATCGAACGAGGAGATGAACACGGCTTTCGGAGTCTTGTTAGGCAGGGCGATGCAGTCGTAGGGACGTTGCTTGATGAGCGCCCACAGACCAGACTGCAACAGCAGAGCCTTCAGATCCTGCTTCGTGTCAAACTCCTCATACTGCATCGTCGCGTCAGCCTCAATGTCGATACTCAACACCTTACGGCGCTCGCCGCGCACGATGGCGCTGACTTTACCGCTGACAGGTGAGGTGAACAGCATCTCGGCAAACGTCTTGTCTTGGAAAAGCGGGCTGCCCGCTTTTACCTTGTCGCCTTCATGCACCAGGAGTCTGGGCTTGATTCCGGCGAAATGGTCGGGAACGATGTGATAAACAGCAGGCTTCATCACGCTACCATCGGTAAGCGCGGCCTTGCCGTCCAACTTCACGTCCAAACCACGAGTCAGTTTGATTTGTTGCATGTTGATTAATGATTTATTATTTTTGTGTTTTTGCTTTTGTCAACAATTCTATGATGTACATGTATGCGCAGCGCACGCGCCCACACAAACAGCCAACAAAGTTACAAAAAAATAATTGAATTTACAAACAATTTGTGGAAAATTTTCTCAATATTGGTAAAAAATGTAGAAAATTGTATCAAAATGCCAATATGATTTGCAAAAACGGAATATTTTTTGTATCTTTGTTTGCGGAAAAGTGTGTGGCAATAGAACCGGACAATCAAAATCATGAAATCGTTGTTTCTACTCATAGCGTTGTACACGATCACGGGTAAGCAGGCAGTGCCATCCGGCGACATCCCTGAAGGAGCGACATGCACGTATGTGCAGACGGCAAGGAATAACGGTCAGATGACCGCCGGCAATACGATAGATCTGACGATTGACGGGTATGATGGCGTGACGCTTCAATCGGTGACACTGACGATGAAGTCCAACAAAGCGTCCGGCGCGGGAGAGTTGCAGATGAAAGTGGGCAACGCGGATGTGTGGAATATTGCAGATCAGGCGTTTAATACATCATCCTGGGCGGGGAAATACAGCACTGACTGGGTGGAGATTTCGCATTCGTTGGACGGCAGAGTGGTGCCCAAAGGAGCGGCTATCACACTGCACATCAAGGCATCGGCCAACTCGCTGTATCTGCAATCGGTGAAGCTCAACTACCAGCCAGCGCAGCCGCAGAGTTATACGGTGTCGTTCAACACGCATATCTCTCAGGATGTTCCGTCTGTCACAGAGTCCAAGCCCAATGCGGGGATTGTGTTGCCAGCCGTTGCGCTCAGTGACCCCAAATGGATGTTCTACGGATGGGCGGAAAATCCTTACGGGATGGTTAGCGATGTGCCGTTGACATATGATGCCGGTGATATCTATTATCCGGCGAGCGATTGCGTACTGCATGCCGTGTATGCGGAACGCATTGAAGACCATCCCTGGTGGCCGACGGATGATTTGAGCCAAGGCGATTACCTGATAGCGTTGTACGAGCCGGTAACCGGCACGTTTATATATGCTTGCGGAGGAGTGGATAAAGGAGAGATTGCCGCGGTGAATACGCATAAAGAAGCCAATGAGGGGTGGGTAGCGATGTCCGCGGATGTTCCGTATGAGGCAGTGTATGCGCTCAGTGTATCGCGCGACACACTTACCATCCGGCACAGAGCAACAAACACCTCTGTTTCGCTTGCCTCGGGCGGAAGCTTTGGGACGGCGCAAAGCACTGCAAACAAATGGATTATTTCTCCCTGCGAGAGTGAGCTGGATGCCATGCCGCATTACGCTATTTCCGGAACAGCAAATGGGGTGACGTACTATATATCCTTTTACGGGAAGAGCGAAGGAATGTCATTTCGCCCGACCAGTGATGCTACAATGAAACATGATTTGCTGCTATATGCGGTAAATGACCTTGTGGTGGAAGAAGTGCATTACACCTCGTTTCCTTTCGGCGGAGGTGTGGATAACCAATACTCGGACGACATGCCTGCATACAAGATGCATATCGGACCACATATACTAACAATCAAAAACGGAAAGAAATACCTGCAAATCAATGAATAGAACAATCTTAAGTGTTATAGTTGTTGCGATCGCTGCAACCGTATTGGCTACGCCGCGTGCGGATGTGATGCACGACATCCTGGACGGAAAGTATAATCCTATGACGCTCAGCGCGCATGAACAGGACAGTATCCTGGGCAATCTGCCGGAGCAGCGTTACCGCCTCGAATACACCGACAAACAGCAAGTCTATCGCCGTTCGTTCTATGCGAATTATGTGATCGTGGACACGCAGAAGAATACGCGCAAACCGCTGAGCGACAAGCCGGTGCGGGATGCCATTATCTCGCCGAACGGGAGGTATATAGCGTTCGTCAAGTCGGACAACAATATCTACCTGCATAAGCTCGATTTCGGCACGGAAGTGGCGGTTACAACTACCGGTTCGACCACATGGAACGGAGTGGCAGACTGGCTGTACGAGGAAGAGTTCGGCAAGACCTGCCTGATGCAGTTCTCGCCCGACTCCAAGCAATTGGCATTCATCCGATTGGAAGACAAGGATGTGCCGGAAACATCTTGGCAGATGATGTTAGGGGAAGGGTATCCGGAGACCATATCGCAATCGTACCCTCGTGCGGGCGAGCATAATGCGCGTGCGAGCGTACAAATTTATACTATATCCAACAAGGATATCCGCGAAGCCTCACTGCCGGAAGTCGAAGACCGGTATGTACCGCGCATCCAATGGCGCACGTTGCCTGCAACAAAGAAAGACCAGGAACCTACGCAACAGTTGGCAATCCTGACACTCAACCGTGACCAGAACAAGATGGAGGTGTTTGCCTGCAATCCCGCCTCGCTGGTGTGCACATCGCTCTACGAAGAGAGTAGTGAAGACTACTATGTGGACTACGAATTATTCGACCAATGGCAGTGGCTGAGCGACGGAAGAATAATAGTCTTGAGCGAGCGCGAGAGTTGGCGAAGTGTGTGTTTGCACGCCGCGAACGGGCGTTCGTTGCAAAAACTGCCGTTTCCTGCCGATGCGTCCAAGCCTTGCGATATAACCGCAATCTACGGCTACGATGAAGCCTCGCAGACCTTGTATCTGCAAGCGGCATCGACCCCGCGTGAGCGTGTGTGCTATGCGCTGAACATCAAAAAGAATACCGTCACCCTTATCGGCGATGATCACGGTTGGAACAGCTTGCGCTTAAGCAAGGACTGCAAGCAGGCGATCCTTGCACACGAGAGTGACCAACAGCCTGTGACCTATAGCAAAACGGACTTTAAAGCAGGGAAAAACGAGGTTATCCTAGACAATACACCTACTCAAAAGCAATGGAAAAGCCTACAATTGCCTGCCAAGCAGTTTATGACGATTCCGATTGGCGAAGCAGAGTTGCAGGCGTGCATCTTCTATCCGCGAGCGTTCGACAAGACGAAGAAATATCCTGTAGTGATGTTGCAATACAGCGGTCCTGCCTCGCAGCGTGTGACGGATACGTGGCGCAGACGTTGGGATTACGGATTGGCGGATCTTGGGTACGTAGTGGTTATTGCCGATCCGCGCGGCACGGATGCACAAGGTCGCAAATACCGCAACTATGCCTATATGCAGATGGGACGTGAGGCGGATGACCAACTCAAAGTAGCACAATGGATCGCCGATCAAGCATGGTCGGACAACCACAAGATCTATATGGCAGGCTGGAGTTACGGCGGTTATGAGGTGCTGCGCTGCCTGTGCACACAACCGCTGCAGGCGGATTGTACGCCGCTGATAACCAAAGGTATAGCCATCGCGCCGGTGACGGATTGGCGGCTGTATGACAGCGGTTATACCGAGCGGTTTATGCGTCGTCCGCAAGTGAACGAAAGCGGTTATGATGATGCCGATCTTACGCACTTGGCAACAGGGCTGAAGGGCGAACTGCTGATTGTACACGGCAATGCGGATGACAATGTGCATGTGCAGAACACATGGAAGATGGTCGAGGCACTGATTGATGCCGACAAAGATTATCAGATGTTGGTTTATCCGGACGACAATCATTTTTTGAAAAAGAACAAGCACTACCGGCACTTGCATAAGCAACTGATCCGATTCCTTGAAAAATAATTAATTAAATTATATTGATCATGAGTAAACAAGATTCCGGCGCATCCTTGCGCATTATTACGATCATCGCTATGATGTTTCTGTATGCGATGATCTCGTTTGTAACTAACCTCGCAGCTCCTGTAGGAAAGATCTGGGGCGCATCGTTTGACGACCCGGCTCAAGCTGAGCGCATGGGTATGTTGGGTAACCTGTTCAACTTCCTCGCATATCTGGTTATGGGTATCCCTGCGGGAAACTTTTTAGCTAAGTTCGGTTACAAGAAAACCGCATTGACGGCAATCTTCCTCGGTTTTATAGGAATCAGCGTGCAGTGGCTCAGTGGCGTGTTTGACAGTTTCTATGTATATCTGTTCGGCGCACTGCTTGGTGGCTTCTGTGTATGTATGTTGAATACTGTTGTTAACCCGATGCTGAACCTGCTCGGCGGCGGTGGAAACCGTGGTAACCAGTTGAACCTGGTAGGTGGAACGCTGAACTCGTTGTCGGGTTCGTTGACACCAATGTTGGTGGGTGCTATCATCGGTGAGAGCCTTGCCGGCAAGCAGATTGACGATGTCAATGTGGTGCTGTATATAGCAATGGCAGTATTCGCAGTCGTTTATCTGGTAATCCGTCTGACGCCGATAGCAGAGCCTGCCGGCGCAGGTCAACAAGTGACCTACGAGCGTAGCCCGTGGGCATTCCGTCATCTGACACTGGGTGTGATTGCTATCTTCTTCTACGTAGGTGTAGAGGTGGGTATTCCTGCTACGTTGATCAGTTATCTGACACCGAAATTAGGCTTTGCTGCTGCCGGCTTCATCGCAGCGCGATATTGGATATTGATGCTTATAGGTCGTTTTGTCGGTTCGGCTATCGGTGGCAAAGTCAGCAGCCGTACGATGGTGATCTGTGTGGCAACAGCAGCCATTGCACTCATGGTGGCGGCTATATGCATTGGCGACAGCATCATGGTCAAGAGCTTTGTACAGGGTAGTGTGATCGAAGTGCCGTTGGCATCCACTCTGCTCGTTCTCTGCGGTTTGTGCACATCGGTTATGTGGACATCTATCTTCAATATGGCAACTGAAGGCTTGGGCAAATATACAGCCAAGGCTTCAGGTATCTTTATGATGATGGTTGTCGGCGGCGGTATCGTTCCGCAGATTCAGAGCCTTATTGCCTCACACGATATTCTGTTCAGTTACATCGTACCTATAATCAGTGTAGCATACATCCTGTTCTACGCGCTGGTAGGTTCGAAGAATGTGAACAAAGATATCAAGGTGGACTAAGACTTTGACAGGTTTGGCCTTGCTTTAGCAAGGAAAAAATAAAAAAATCCCGCAAAAGCAAAAAAAAATTTGCAAATGTGGGATTTTTTTTGTAACTTTGTACGCTTTTTGTATGTTAATATAAAAACACGTTATGAGAAAGCATATAGCAAACATAGTTCTATGTCTCGTTATGAGTATGCCTGTGCAGGCATTTACGGTTGTTATAGATGCCGGTCACGGCGGCGATGACCCCGGTGCTATCGGTAGGGTGGCACGTGAGAA
The DNA here is from genome assembly GCA_902783545.1 of uncultured Bacteroidales bacterium. Classification (GTDB taxonomy): domain Bacteria; phylum Bacteroidota; class Bacteroidia; order Bacteroidales; family Paludibacteraceae; genus Colicola. Next base: position 23,911 of record CACZRD010000111.1, on the reverse strand, counting down.
GACGTTGAACCTGAATGCCGCATTGCAATTGGGCGATATGATCAAAGAAGCGTATCCTGAGGTGGATGTTGTCTATACGCGTAGTACGGATGTCTTTATCCCGCTGCATGTGCGTGCGGATATAGCCAACAAAAACAAAGCCGACCTGTTCATCTCCATCCATGCCAATGCCTCGGATAACCGCAGTGCATCGGGCGCAGAGACGTTTGTGCTCGGTACGGATAGGATGGAGGATAACCTGGATATCGCCATGCGTGAGAACTCCGTTATCAAGTTGGAGTCGGATTACCAGAGCTCGTATGAAGGCTTTGACCCGAACAGCATTGATTCGTATATCATGTTCGACCTGATGCAGTCGGATTATATGAATCAGTCGTTGCAGTTTGCCACGATGGTTCAGAAGCAGTTCGTTGACAGCTTGAAACGCGGTGACCGTGGTGTGCGTCAGGCGGCGTTCCTTGTGCTGCTACGCACAGCCTGCCCGTCGGTGCTCATCGAGATGGGCTTTATCAGCAACCGTGATGAGGAGCGATTCCTGGCGAGCGATGCCGGTCGGTTAGGAATCACGCGATCGATCTTCCGCGCATTCTCACAGTTCTATCGTCCGGGAAAGGCTATTCCGGCTTTGGCATCGGATAGTATCGTTGTGCCGACTACAAAAGAGCAGATGGCTCAGGTAGCACAGCAGACAAAATCGTCTATCAGTTACAAGGTGCAGATATTCAGCACCAAATCCCAGCTCAAGAAGAATGACCCTACATTCAAGGGATTGAAGAACTGCATGTATAAGAAAGACGGCGTGTGGTACAAGTACATGTATGGCGAGTGCGCAACCTATGCAGAGGCCAAAAAACTGCAGGCAACCGTCAAGCAGAAGTTCGCAGACTGCGTGATTGTGGCATTCCAAGGCGATGAGCAGATCCCCGTCAAACGGGCTATAGAATTGCAGAAATAGTTGAATATTTAGAGTTTAGTGTTTAGAGTTTAGAGAAGATGACAATAAAAATTTCACGAGAGGTAAAAGTAGGATTGCTGGCAGCATTGTGCCTGTTTTTGTTATACTTCGGCTTCCGATTCCTGAAAGGAGTAAATATCTTCAATCCGATTCACTCATATAGCGGAAGGTTTGTTGAGATGAACGGCTTGGTAGAGCAGGCGCCTGTGTATGTGCGCGGATTCAAAGTTGGTCAGGTAGAGAGTATCTCCTATGACTTCACGCAGGATACGGCATTCACCGTTGTGGTGTCGCTGAACAGTGACATCATTGTGCCACAGGGTAGCAGCATGCGTCTCGTGCCCGACGGGTTGTTGGGCGGAATGGCAGTGGAGGTTGTTGTGCCTGCCGGCAAGGATCTGGCAGAACTACCGGCTCACAGTGAACTGCCGACCAGTGTCAAACCGACATTGGTCGATGAGCTGAAAGGCTCGATGTTAGCATCAGTGGACAGCGCATTGTGTTCTATCCGCGAGCTTGTGGATAATGTGAACGGTCAACTGGAAGGCGACCGCTTGAAGGCTATTCTTGCCAATGCGGATGCAATGGTGGCTTCACTCAAGGTGTCCTCTGCAAGACTGGAGGTGCTGATGAAGAACGATATTCCGGTAGTGATGCGGCAGGTGGACAGTATACTGGTTGATGTGAAGAAGCTTTCGGCGAATGCGTCGAAAGCGGATATAGAAGCCCTCGTCGCGCGCGCCGACTCCACAATAGCAAATGTGAATGCACTTGTCGAGACGGTGAACAGCACCGATGGAACGGTGGGAATGTTGCTGCATGACAATAGTCTGTATCACAATGTCAACGGCACGATACAGACAGCCGACAGCTTGATGCAGGATATCCGCGAACAGCCGAACTCACTTATCTGGGGAAAGAAGAAAAAGAAGAAATGATTATTTCGGGAAAAGACATAGCCGCACAGTTGCGCTCGGATATGCAGCAGCAGGTGGATGCCATGGCAGCCGAATACGGTCACACGCCCCATCTTGTGGTGATACAGGTGGGCGAAGATCCGGCATCGAGCATCTATGTGCGCAATAAGATGCGCGCAGCAGCGTTTTGCCATATCCGCTCGCAGCATATTCCGTTTCCGGCGACCATCACCGAACAGGAGCTTTGCAAGCAGATCGACAGGTTGAATGCTGACGAGGATGTGGACGGTGTACTCGTACAACTGCCACTGCCGTCACATATTAACGAGGAGCATATCATCCGCGCCATCAAAGCGGAGAAGGATGTGGATGGCTTTCATCCGACGAATGCTGCTCACCTGTGGCTGCATCAGCCGCTGGTGAAGAGCCATGTGGCCTCCATCTATAATCCAGTGCCAGACTACGGTTGCACCATTGCTTGCACGCCGAAAGGTATATTGTCGCTACTTGCCTCTACGGGCGTTGAGTTGGATGGCAAGCGTGCCGTGATGGTCGGGCGGTCGGATATAGTGGGCAAACCGATGGCGAAGTTGTTAATGGATCGCCAGTGTACGGTGACCATTGCGCATAGCCATACGCGTGATCTGCCCTCTGTTTGTCGCGAGGCGGATATACTCATCGTGGCGGTAGGCAAACCCAAACTGATCACCGCTGATTGCATCAAACCCGGTGCAATAGTGATAGACGTGGGTATCAACCGTCTGCCGGATGGTAGTCTATCAGGCGATGTGGATTTTGAGGCATGCAAAGATATCGCATCGTTCATCACTCCCGTGCCGGGCGGTGTGGGACCGATGACCGTGACGATGCTGATGCAGAATACGATAGATTGTTACAAACGTAGAAGACTGTAAATTGAGTAGCTCCAACGACATAGTAATCACTCCGAAAGACAAACTTCTGGCTATAGACTGGCGGGAGGTATGGCGGTATCGGGATATGTATGTGCTGTTCGTGCAGCGTGCTTTCCGCACGGCGTACAAGCAGACCATCCTTGGCCCGTTGTGGTTCCTGATTACGCCGGTGTTGTCGGTGATCGTCTATGTGGCAGTTTTCGGCGGCGTGGCGCATATATCCACGGATGGCGCCCCGCCGATCTTGTTCTACCTGTTGGGCATATCGGTGTGGGGATACTTCGCTGCTTGTTTGACAGGAACGAGTAACTCGTTTGTGACGAATGCCGACATCTTCGGTAAGGTGTATTTCCCCAGAATCATCATGCCGCTGGTGGCTGTTACGGTGCAGTTGTTGTATTTCTGCATCCAATTGTTGATCTTCATTGCTGCGTATTGTTATTACTTGGCGATCGGCACAGACCTGACTATCCATTGGCAGATCGTGTTGTTCCCGCTATTGATGGTGATGCTGGCGTTCATGTCAGTAGGTGTAGGTATGGTTGTGTCGTCGTTGACTACGAAGTACCGTGACCTGCAAATCATCTTTGCCAAAGTGATCACGCTGTGGGTTTATGTTACACCTGTGATCTATCCGTTGTCGATGGTGACGAACGAGAAGTTACACCTGGCGATGTCGCTTAATCCGGTGACGCCCGTAATGGAAGCTGTGAAATACAGCCTGTTAGGAGTAGGGCAGTTCTCATGGATGTGGCTGCTGTATAGTTTGGTGTTTACCATTGTGATTGATATAATCGGTTTGGCAATATTCAACAGAGTGCAGAAATCGTTTATGGATACGGTATAGTGAGTAAGTATAACGATACATATTGGACAACCGTCATTGATGCGCAGGATGCCGGAGGCGGATTAGGTATCAGAGAACTTTGGAGAAAGAAGTATCTGGTTTGGCTGTTTGTGAAACGTGACATTATTGTTCAGTTCAAACAGACTGTGTTCGGCATGGCGTGGTACTTTATATCACCGTTGTTCTCGGTGTTTATGTACATGGTTGTGTTCGGGCGCATAGCCGGAATCCCGACCGATGATGTGCCACAGCCGGTGTTCTATATGTCAGGCGTATGTTTGTGGGAGTATTTCTCCACATGCCTGACGGATACAGCCGGAACGTTTGCCAAGAACTCTAATTTGTTTGGCAAGGTGTATTTCCCGCGATTGGTGTCCCCGTTGTCAACGGTACTGTCTAAGTTGTTCCGCTTCAGCATCCAGTTGCTGATGTTCGTGATCATCTACCTGTTCTTCGTGTTTGTCAAGGGAGTGCATCTCTGCCCGAACTGGTATCTGTTGCTCTTCCCGGTGATAGTTTTGATATTGGCAGGTATAGCTTTGGGGCTTGGATTGATTGTGTCCAGTATGACCACCAAGTACAAAGACCTGACGAACTTCATCCCGGTGTTTGTGTCACTTTGGATGTACGCTACGCCGATTGTTTATCCGCTGAGTTTCGTTACTAATCCGACCTTGCACAAACTGATGGTGCTCAATCCTGTAACTGCACCTATCGAGGCGTTCAAGTACGGTGCATACGGCGCTGGTTCATTCTCATGGGCAGCGTTTGGATACAGCTTTGCGTTTATGCTTGTTGTATTGCTCGTCGGTTGTTGGATGTACGAGCGCAAACAGAAGCGGTTTATTGATACAATTTAGACCGCTACGCTGAAAGAATAAAGACAGATTATGATAAAAGCAATCATCATATCAGCAGCATTGATAGGATTGGGGATACTCGGGATGTGCGTGCGAATTGTGTTTAAGAAGAACGGAACATTCCATTCGCAAGATGTCGGCCAGAGCAAAGCAATGCGGGAGAGAGGAGTGGGATGTACACGTTCACAAGACCGGCAAGCACAGCGCGGCAACCCGTTAAGGCTGAATGTGGATGAGCTGTGATGATGCAAAAACAAGAAAATATAAAGAAGTGAAACATAAAATTTATTAACAATGAATAAGATTCAAATTGCAATTGATGTTGTTTTGGTTGCCGCTTTGGCAGCCTTGTTCGTAATTGTTCTCAAACCGGCTGACAAGCCTCAGGCTGTAGCTGCTCCTGTTCAACAGGAAGGTGCGCTGCCGGTAGCGTTCATCAATCTTGATTCGATCCTGCAAGGTTATACCTTTGCATTGGAGGCACAAGACAAGTTGATGACTCGTCAGGAGAATGCCCGCCTGGAACTGAACCAGAAAGCCCGTACTCTGCAAAACGAGATGGCAGACTTCCAGCGCAAACTTGAGAACAATGCCTTCCTCAGTCGTCAGCGTGCAGAGAGCGAGCAACAGCGTATCCTGAAGAAACAACAGGATCTGGAGAACCGCGAAGCACAACTCACGCAGGAGATTCTGTTGGAGAACCAGCAACTTCAAGCCCAACTGGCAGACACTATCCTCAGTTACCTGAAGGAACTCAATGCCGAAGGACGTTATCAGATGATCTTCTCCAACAACGCAAAGGATAATATCCTGCTCTCGGCAGAAGGCTACGATATCACGGCAGAGGTCGTATCTGCACTAAATGCACGCTATACAGCGAAACCTAAAAAGTAAGTTATGCGTCTCAAGTCGCTGGTCATACTCGGTCTGCTATCCCTCACGGTTACGGTGAGAGCGCAGGTTATCCCCGAGGCGTTGGAATATACAGAGGTATATGACTTTCTGGATGAGTTGGCTACGGATGGAGTCATCGAACTGACAGAGGCCGTTCGTCCGTATAGCCGTGGTCAGATTGCAACAATGCTTCTTGCGGCGCAGACCAAGGACAGTCTGCTGTCCCGCCGCCAGAAGGATGATTTGCAGTTCTACTTGCAGGATTATGCCCTCGAGCGCGACACATTGCCGGAATACTATAGTTATGGGCATCGGCATGTGACGCAATGGATCACGCCCGTGTCGAACCTCTCGCTGGCAGACCCCTCGTTGCATCTCATGACGAAGAACAAGATGTTCAAGATGCGTGTGCGTCCTATTCTCGGTATGGATCTGTATGCCTCAAAGAAAGGCATTATAACCAAGCGTTGGTACGGAGCAGATATCCAGATGGATATAGCACACCACGTGAGTATCTGGGGCTCGCTGCGTGACAACTCGTGGGACGGCTCGATGCTCAGCAGCACATACTTCCCGTCATCCGGTGACAAGATGTATGGCGCAAGGATAACTAAGCCCGGGTACTTGAACAATCTACCCGGAGTGCAGTACAAAGAGGCGAACTATGGCGGCGACTTCTCCGATTCGCGCGGAGGTATAGCACTATACACGTGGTGGGGAAAGATCTCTGTAGAGCGTGAGCGTCTGCAGTGGGGCGATGCGCAACTGAGTTCGACCATTCTGTCGGCGCATAATCCCGCAGTGCCGATGGTAACCCTGCAACTGACTCCCTGTTCTTGGTTCCAGTTTGATTGGTTTCATGCCTGGCTTGTGAGCAATGTCATTGATTCGACCTATTACTATAGCGAACGATATGAAGAAGGAGTGACCAAGACGCATTACCGTCCGATGAACAAGTTCATGGCGGCTAATATGATCACTTTCAAACCGATCAAGTACATCCATTTTTCTATCGGAAACTCTGTTGTCTATGCCGAGCGCAATGTGCAGGCGGCGTACTTCATACCAATTGCATTCTACAAGTCGCTCGATCACCTGATGACCAAAGGTCTGGGTGTAGAGAATCAGAACTCGCAGGTGTTTGCATCTATCACCGTGCGCCCGACTGACCACCTGCGGCTGTATGGCACATTCTATATTGACGAGTTCAAGTGGGCACGTCTGAAGCCTTCGAACAAAGAGAACAACCCGTTGGCTTACGTGGTCGGATTCCAATGGAGCGGTTGGCCAGTGAACGGATTGAGTCTGAAAGGCGAGTTTATGCGCTCGTATATAGCTACTTATACGCATTCTATAAAGGTGCTTGATTACACATCGAACACCTATAACATGGGGCACTATATGGGAGATAATGCGCAGTCGATATTTCTGCAACTGTCTTATCGTCCGACACGTAGCTTGCGATTGATGCTTGATTATACGCAAGATACCAAGTACCGCAAGTATGACTATTTGCGTAAGTATATTGCAGGGCGCGAAACAGAGGATAGACCGAATCCTATTATAGCACAAAAACCCTTCAGTGAGAAGACTTGGCGTAACGATGAGGTGAAGTTCCGTGCTGTATATGAGGTGTTCAACAACTGCTATGCGCATATAGACCTTATATATAATAACGCGCGCGCGTATAGTCCGAGTTCCGCACGTATCGAAGGCGAAGACCGAGGCTGGAATGCAGATGGCACAAGTATGGAGTTGAGCGGTGACGAATTGCAGGCATACTATCTGAACAAGTTCTCACCTGTCTATTTGCAAGGCAAGAATATTACCGCAATTATGGGACTGAGTTTCGGTTTCTAAACCTATCATAAATTGAAAAAGACAAAAATTATGTCTAACCTGATACAACGAACTATTTCCGGTGCTGTGTATGTGGCAGTTGTTGTCGCTGCAATACTTGTTCATCCGGTTGCTTTTGCTGCACTGTTTGCGGTAGTGAGCACACTGGCTGTACGGGAGTTCCATGTCATCACAGGCGATGAGCGCTACACACGTGTGTTTGGCATGTTGCTCAATCTGCTGCTATTTGCCGGAGTGGGAGTATGTCAGTTCTGTGATAAACTGATAGCAACAAACTATGTCTTCGAGACGAGCCTTGCGCAGATTATTGCGTTCGTCTATGCACTAGTGCTACTCATAGCACTGGTGTGCGAACTTGCACATTATCAGTCTGCTAAACCTGCCGCACATTGGGGCGACTTGCTTGCCGGACAAGTGATGATTGCCCTCCCGTTCGCTACGATGCTGATTGTGCTTGCATATAGCAAATGGTTGCTGTTAGCTCTGTTTGTGCTGCTTTGGACTAATGATACCGGTGCATATTGTGTCGGTTCGCTGACAGCCAAGCGTAAGAACGGTAACCATAAGATGTCACTGCACGTGAGTCCGAAGAAGAGTTGGGAAGGATTGTTTGGCGGGGCAGCGTTTGTGCTGTTAGCCGCATGGCTGTTGGTGCGCTGCGGATGGTTTGACTGTGTGGATGGTTGGCAATATGCAGTACAACCACAGGCGAAATACTGGGTAGCAATCGGATTTGGTCTGTTAGCTACGACAGCCGGCACATTAGGTGACCTAATGGAGAGCCTACTCAAACGATCATTCGGCATCAAGGATTCTGGGTGTTTCCTTCCCGGTCATGGCGGCGTATTGGATCGCTTCGACAGCCTGCTACTTGCTACACCTGTGATAGCATTGTTTCTTACACTAATCAGAATGTTTATTTAATATGTTGGAATCATCAATTATTGACGATCAAGAGCGCGAGTTGCTTGATTATATTATCCGCACAGTGCCGGCAGAAGACTTGTACGGACTCACGGAAGATGACATTCTATACGTCCTGGATGTTATGGATGACTACCTGATAATGAAAGGATTGGCATCGGAGAATGAAGAGGATGGCGATATTGAGTACGGCGAGGGATATGTAGATGAGACCGAACAGCTTCAGTATGTTCTGGAGCAAGCCAAAGCTGACAATTGTCCGGTCACATCGGTACAGGTACAACTCATCCAAGATGCAGAATACCAATATGGTGTAGAGAATGGTTTTTACACTGAAGCGGACGAGTAGGCTTAATCAGCCCTGATGAAGTATTTCTGGATTAAGATACTAAGTAAGATACCGCTTGGCGTGCATCATTTCTTTGCGGATTGGTTGATCTATCCGCTCGTGTATTATATTGCCCGCTATCGTCGAACGATTGTGGACAAGAATCTCAAGAATGCATTTCCCGAATGGAAGGACGCGCAGCGAAAATCACTACGCAAACGATTCTATCATCAGTTCGCCGATCTGATTGTGGAAACGATATACGGCTATGGTGCCAGTGACGCTGAGATGGAAGAACATATGACCTATGTAGGCGAAGACAAAGTAGCTCAAGCATGTCAGCAATATGGTGGAGCCATAACGATGCTTGCACATCTTGGAACATGGGAGTGGGTTGCGGATTTCGGTCGGCGATACGCCTCGCAAGGCATACAGGAATGTAATGTGTATAGACATCTAAAGAGTCAGTATTTCAATCAGTTGATGTTAGATATACGTAGCAAGCGCGGTGGCGAGTGTGTGGAGAAAGATGTGCTCTTGCGGCGCATGCTGCAACTAAGAAAAGCTAACGTCAAAGCGATGTACGGGATGTTGGCCGACCAGAAACCCTCTCCGCGTAATGCACATGTGTGGACTACATTCCTCCGTCAAGAAACAGCATTCCTCAATGGCAGTGAAGTGCTAAGCAAGAAGTTTGGCTTTCCGTGTTATTATGCTTATATAAGCTGTCCTAAACGAGGCTGTTATAAGGCAACGCTTATTCCGATGCAGTCGGATAACTTAACCGAAGAATATGCTCGTTTGTTGGAGCGGAATATATTAGAACAGCCGCATCTATGGCTTTGGACACACAATCGTTGGAAATTCAAACGCCCCAATGACCAGATAGTAAATGATAAATTGTAAATATAGATGCTTTGCAGTGTAGTCATATTGAATTGGAACGGAGCTGATATGATGCGCCGGTTTTTGCCGTCTGTTCTGGAGTACACCACGCTTCCGGAGACGGAGGTCGTGGTAGTTGACAATGGATCAACAGACGATTCTATGGCGTATTTGCAAGCATTAGAGCGTACGCCTCAAGCACAAGCGGCACATTTGAGGTTGATTCGGTTTACTGAAAACTACGGTTTTGCTGCCGGATATAATCGTGCGATTGCCTCAATGAACAGCGAGTTTGTTGTTCTGCTTAACTCCGATGTGATGGTAACTGCGGATTGGCTAAAGCCGGTACTCACGTATATGCAACAACATACAAACGTAGCAGCAGCTCAGCCTAAGATATTATCATATAGATCATTGCAAGTTCATCAGGAGGATTCATCACAACCGGTTACTTTCGAACATGCAGGTGCTGCCGGTGGATATATAGACAAACTCGGATATCCGTTTTGTCGGGGTCGAGTGATGAGTTATGTTGCGCCGGATAATGGTCAATATGACAGCATTGCCAAGGTCTTTTGGGTGAGTGGTGCAGCGTTCTTCATCCGCACAAAAGTCTATAATGAATTGGGCGGTCTGGATGACAAGTTCTTTGCACACATGGAGGAGATAGACCTCTGCTGGCGGCTGAACTGCCGTGGGTTCGAGTTGGTGTGTGTGCCGGAGAGTAAGGTGTATCACCTTGGAGGTGGGGCACTTGCCTATGACAATCCACGCAAAACATACTTGAATTTCCGGAATAATCTGCTGATGATCTACAAGAATATGCCACAGCCGCAGTTGTGTAGAGTCATGATATCGAGGTTTGTGCTTGACTATGTTGCTGCTTTACAGGCACTTTTGACGCTGAAACCTCGTCATTTTGCTGCAATTATCCGCGCGAGAATTGATTATTTGCGCATGAAACGGGATTTTACCCAATTCAGACGAAAGAATCTCACTCTCGCAAAACAATCTTATCCGGATACAATAAGCAGACGGTCGATCATTTTCGATTACTACATTCGAAGGATGAAAGAGTAATTTTTTTCATCATTTTACAGAGTAGGGGAGAGCAGTGCTTTTCCCTACTATTTTTATGCACAACAAGCGACACAAAATCCACAACCGTGTAGTACACCATCGTGAATTTCACAAACAAAAACGCGCAGAAATATACAAGTGAATAATAAATTCGCACCCCAAACGTACACGAGTGAAAACAGAAATAACAAGGCGTAAACTGGAGTGTAAAATGTTCCACGATGGCATGGTTTTGCGATGTAACTTATTGAAATTGAATATTTATAAACAATACTTAAAGTTATGAATTGCGTTTTGTTATAGAACCAGAGGCGATGCCTTGCGAAATACCTTTACTGCATGTTTATTGCGCGTAAGTTGCTGAATAGGTTTGGGTTGTAGAAATCACTTAAACTAAGTTGGGGGTAGCGTATCCGCGTGTGTTATAGCGTTTTGTGAATTTGCAGTTGTTTATGGTGTGTGGTTGAGTATGTTTTGATATGTGAATTTTGCGAAGTGAAAATAAATGTTTTTGAAAGTTTGCAAATGTGAAAAAGTTTTCGTATCTTTGCATAAAATTTCGAGGTGACTGAAGGCTCGATTTTTGTCAAAATTGTGTAACTTTAGCGAGAATTGAATAAAATGGAAGGACGTGACCGATTAGCCAAAATAATCGAATCTGAGAATCTCACAGCAAAACAGTTTGCAGAGGAGATCGGAGTGTCAGCCGGAACAATATCGAACATTCTTGGCGGCAGAAACAAGCCCAGCGTGGAGATTTATGTACGTATATTGAACCGATTCCGTACAATAAGTTCGGATTGGCTGATGTTGGGTACAGGAAGTATGTATCGCCCTAACGGAGGTGTGACACAGACGGCGTTGTTTGGCGATATGAGGCCGATAGATGTCGAGCAAGGTGAAGAAACGCCTTCTCAAGCGCCTGCTGCTCCTCAACAGCCGGCTGTGCCACAGAATATGCGTCAGGCAGCTAATTCGCCTGCAGCAAAGCAAATAGCCCGTATAATCATCTATTATACGGACGGTACTTACGAGGAAAGGTAGAAGAGAATGGTTATTCTTTGGCGCTTTGTTCGAAGAATGAGAAGTGCACGCTACCATAGGTGCGCAGGTCGAGGAAATGCGGATGACCGGAGAAGTCATATTGATCGCCGTGTTCCAGGACGAACAGTCCACCGGGTTTGAGCAGAGCGGGGACAATTAATGACGGGAGAGTGGGGAGTTCCTCCAGCGCGTAAGGCGGGTCGGCAAAGATCAGATCGTATTTTGCACCATGCCATATTGCCCCATCTGCGCTGTTAATATAGTTATTACGAAGGAACTTGAACACATCGCCACGTATAAGGCGGAGATTGGTGATGCCAAGGGATTTGCAGGTGGAAATGATGAAGTTTTGCTGCACATGGGCGAGCTCGACAGCAGTAACCTCACGTGCTCCGCGTGAGACACACTCCAAGCCGATTCCGCCTGTGCCGGCAAACAAGTCCAACACGTCTGCACCTTCGATATCGATGCGGTTCGTCAGTAGATTGAACAGACTCTCTTTGGCAAAGTCTGTTGTCGGACGAGCTGTTATATTTTTAGGGGGCATCAAGCGACGCCCCCTAAATTTTCCACTGATTATTCTCATTACTCCCAGTTACCTGCGTTGTTGTTCGGAGCGTCGATAGATCCGACCTTGAGTCCGGGATAGTGGTCGAGTTTCTGCTCTTTGTCGATGAGGTTAACGAGCTCCTGCTTGTCTTGATCAGCCAAGTATGTGCCAAACGGCGCACGGGCCTCGAACAGGGGCACATGGATACCTTGCGACGTTTTGTACTCGTCATTGACCTCAATCTCGTATCGGATATTGTCCGAATACGGGATAACGACAATCTGGTCGATAGTCTCAGCATCGAACTCTCCTTTGAAGATCGTTTCGATCATGTTACGCTCGATGGTATCACGACGGAAACCTTTGAGACCTGCAGCGATCACATCCTTGTCGTTCTCCCAGATGTAGGCATAGAGCGCCTCCTGATCGTCGGTTTTGAGCTTGCTCATGGCTTTAGCCTTGGCTTTCTCGATGAGTTTCACGGCTTTGTGCTCGTTCATGCCTGCTTCCAGTTGCTTGTCGGTGAGTGAACCTTCCTTGAGCACTTCCTTCTTCGGGGTGTTCTTAAGGAACATCAGCAACGAGTCGGGGTCGGCGATGAAGCGTCCGTGTTGATTCTTGAACTCCACCTCTGCGGTGCGAATGTGAATCAAGTTCTTCACCACAGCTTCCTCGCGCGCAACGCGCGTTTCTTCAAACTGAATAGGGGTTACAACGCTGTCTACGCAGATATACGCCAAAAAGATGATAGCTACGGCCAGCAAAATACGAAATGTAGTTTTCATGTTGTATTGTTTTGTTTAATTATTTGGCAAAAATGCAATAGTTCACACTAAAACGGCACAAATTTACAAAAATATTTTGAAATATGCAAATTTTTTTTTAATTTTGCATGAAATTTGCGTAGGTATTTTCAGAATTGTTGCAAAAAATGGCAGTTTAGGTCAAAACTTGCGCATAAAATTGACAAAAAAATGGAAGATAGCAACAAAGTTTTGTACGATATCCTCATAGAGCGTCTGGAGTTATTGCGTACTTTGGACAAAGAGGGCGATAGCGACCGCCGTCGTCACGTTGCCAACGAGACGGCAACGCTACATGCACCTTTGGCTCACCGGCTGGGTTTGTACCAGATCAAGACGGAGATGGAGGATCTGGCGTTGAAGTTCACGGACTATACCAAATATAAATATATAGCGTACGAGTTGGCCGCCAAGAAAGCCGAACGTGACGCGTATATAGCAGCGTTCATTGCGCCGCTTGAGAAGAAACTGAAGGATGCCGGATTTGAGTTTACTATTAAGGGCAGACCTAAGTCCATTCACTCGATTTATCATAAGATGCAAGTACAGCATTGTGATATAGACCGGATCTATGATCTGTTTGCTATCCGCATCATCCTCGACTCGCCATTGGAACGCGAGAAACAGGACTGCTGGCAGGTGTATTCAATCATCACCGATATGTATCAGCCTAATCCCAAGCGTTTGCGCGACTGGTTGAGCGTACCGAAAGAGAACGGCTATGAGAGCCTGCATACCACGGTGCTCGGTCCGGAAGGCAAATGGGTAGAGGTGCAGATCCGTACACGCCGGATGGATGAGATCGCAGAGAAAGGCGTGGCTGCTCACTGGGCATATAAAGGTGTGGATGGCAACAAACTGAATACCGACCGTCAGAGCGTCTATGTGTTTACGCCGACAGGCGATCTGCGCCGTCTGCCATTCGGGGCGACAGTATTGGATTTCGCGTTCTCGATACACTCTGAAGTGGGGTGCAAATGTGTCGGCGGTAAGATACGCGGGCAACACGTAAGCATCCGACAGGTGCTACAGAATGGCGACCAGGTGGAAATCAACACTTCGCCCAGCCAACATCCGACGGCCGACTGGTTGAACTACGTGGCTTCATCGAAGGCGAAGAACAAGATCCGTCAGGCGCTCAAGGAGGTCGAGTACAAGCAAGCTGCCGAAGGACGCGAACTACTTGTTCGCCGCCTGAAGAACTGGAAGATTGACTACGACGAGGCACATGTGACGAAGATGGTGCTCAAACTCGGATACAAAGCAATCTCAGACTTCTATCAGGCGCTGGCGTTGGGTAAGGAGGATGTGGCGCGTATCAAGGAGTTATACAACGAGGCAGAAACGGTGCATGCACCTATCAGTCCGCAGCGTGAGTTCGTGCCGAACACTTCAACAGCATTGGCACTGGAGGTGGATATCAACGTGAAGAATGTCGATTACGCGCTTGCCAAGTGTTGCAATCCGCAGCCCGGCGACCCGATTTTCGGGTTCATCAGTGTACTGAAAGGTATCAGGATTCACCACTGCGACTGCCCGAATGCGATCAATATGCGCGAGCGGTTCCCGTATCGTGTGATACCCGCAAGGTGGAAAGAGAAAAAGTAATGGAAAGTCAGTTGTTAGATAGTGCGGTTAACTCGTTTGCGTCGCTGCCCGGAGTAGGGCGGAAGACTGCATTGCGGCTGGTGTTGCACTTGCTCAGGCAGCCGGAGACGGATGTGCAGGGGTTTGCCGATTCGCTCACGCGACTCAAACACGAGGTGCATTATTGCTCGGAGTGCCGGAACATCTCCGATACCGAACTCTGCCCGATATGCAGCAACGCGCGCAGAGATCATGCAACGATATGCGTGGTGGAGAATGTACAGGATGTGATGTCCATCGAGAACACCGGACAATATCACGGTGTGTATCATGTACTTGGAGGAGTGATCTCGCCGATAGACGGAATAGGACCGAAGGATATCGAGGTGGACAAACTCGTTGAGCGTGTACTGACGGGCGATGTGAAAGAGATCATATTGGCATTGCCGACAACGATGGAAGGTGACACAACGAACTTCTACCTGTACAGAAGGATAATGAACAGCCTTGAACAAGCCGGACGATCCACAGAAGAGTTGACTGTATCGCTTATCGCACGCGGTATAGCTATCGGCAACGAGTTGGAATACACCGATGAGATAACCCTCGGGCGGTCGATACTCAACAGAACAATATTTAACGGATAAAACAAACAACGATGAAAAAGAAATCAGCAGACCAACTGCAACGCGATTTGCGTATCATGTATTATACCATATATGCGTGTGTGATAGCGTTTTTGGGCTTCGCAATGTGGCAGAATTCAATCAATGTGCCGGAGGAAGGTGAACAGGGAATATTCGCCATATTCAACCCCAACGACCAATTGGGCATGAATCTGCAATACATTGCCATTATCTATACGCTGTGCAGTATTCCTGGAGCCTTGTTCTGGTTTAAACGCAAGTGCCGCAAACTGAGCAAGATTGAGGATGTCGAACAGAAGTATGCGCAGTACTATCAATGGGCAAGTTTGCGTGCCGCGCTGATCGGTGTAGGTATGGTACTGAGTTGCGTGCTATATGTGCTGATGGATTTCTACAATCCGATGCTATGGCTGGCAGGCATCAACGCCATTGCGTTTGTGTTTACCAAGCCAACGCCCGGCAAGGCACAAGAAGAACTCCGTCCCGAGGACGAGAATAACCCGACTTATTAAATGACTAAATCGTAAATATTATGACTATAGCCGTAGATTTTGACGGAACAATCGTCACCCACGCGTACCCGCAAATCGGCAAACCGATCCCGTTTGCTATCGAGACACTCAAGAAGTTGCAGCGCGAAGATATGTGCCAGATCATCCTCTATACCTGCCGTGAGGGCAAACTGCTGGAGGATGCTGTGAACTATTGTAAGGAACGAGGGCTGGAGTTTTATGCCGTGAACGCTGCGTTCCCCGAGGAGACGCCGGATATGCGTATCTCGCGCAAGCTTGATGCCGATGTGTTCATCGATGACCACAACCTCGGCGGGCTACCTGATTGGGGAGTAATCTATCAGATGATCCATAGCGGCAAACCGCTGCAACCTGCTGAACATCATCAGTTCGATGATGAGAAACAGCGCCGTAAGCCGTCATTGTTTGAACGTCTGTTTGCATGATTGATAGTCTGTCCATAGTATTGCGCAAACTTGAGCCGGACGATCTGCTGCAACTCTACGAGTGGGAGAACGATGCGGAGTCGTGGCTTGATGGTGATACGCATAATCCGCTCTCCGAGGCGGATTTGCGCGATTATATACTGCGCACTACGGGCGATATCTATCAGGATGGACAACTCCGCTTGATGATTTGTCAGGCAGAAACGAAGAGCGGGGATCAGGTCGCCAAGACACCTGTCGGCTGTGTTGATTTGTATGATGTTGATATACGAAACAGAAAAGCTGCCGTGGCAATTTATGTGGCACGCGAATGGCGAGGAAAAGGAGTAGGCCGGGAAGCACTCCTAAAACTGAAATCGTATGTAACTAATATTCTGTGCTTTCGACTTTTGTATGCCTTGGTGAGAGAAGATAACCAGACCTCGACAGAACTATTCCAAAACGTTGGATTTCAAAAAGTTGCATGCCTGCCAGAGTGGGTAAATGAGGGCAATATTTTTGTATTGCAAACTACACTTTAAAGACGCTTATTCATACAAATTATAAATAAGAAAAAAGTGTTGTACAACATAAAACGCCTTTTTATGACCAATTACTATGAAAACATGCGAATGCTCTAAAAAATGCACATCATTCGCACCCCTATCAATCAGTTAGTTGAATGTTGATAACTTTTGAAAATCGCTGAAAATCAGCATGCATCTTGTAACTAATTGAAATTATAAGGGTTTCTAAAATGTCAAAATGTGACACTCAAAGAAATTTGCAAATATCAAAAAAAAGTAGTATCTTTGCATTGGTTTTCGGAGAATGGACTCCGATTTCTTTTGCGCCATAATGGAAAAAGATGTACAAGTAATATGGGCTGAATGCCAACAGGTGTTGCGTGATAATCTCACGCCAACTGTGTATAATACTTGGTTTGCTCCGATCAAGGCGCTGAGTTTCGAAAACAATGTTCTCACCTTACAGGTTAAGACGCAGTTCATCGTCGAATATATTGAGGAGAATTACATTGTCCTGCTTTCAAAGGTTTTGTTCCGTAAGTTTGGTCCGCAGACGAAGTTGGAGTATTACGCGCTCACGAACTCGCGTACGGACGCGGGCGTAAATATACCTTCTAATGTATCGCAGGCGCCTGTTGCTCCTCCTGTATTGTTACAGCAGCCCGACTTGAAGGAAGAGCCGGACTTCGACAGCCAGCTTAATCCGTCATATACCTTTGAGTCGTTCGTACAAGGCGAGGCGAACAAGTTGGCGCGTACGGTTGCGCTGTCTGTTGCCGCTCAACCCGGCCGGAGCAGTTTCAACCCGTTGTTCATCTATGGCGGCAGCGGAGTAGGCAAGACGCACCTGGCGAATGCCATAGGTAATGACGTGAAGCGACTGCTGCCGATGAAACGTGTGCTGTACGTATCAGCTAACACCTTCCAGTTGCAATACCAGGATGCCGCGGCGCATAACCATATTCCCGACTTCCTGCTGTTCTATCAGACGATTGACGTACTCATCGTAGATGATATACAATATATCGCGGGTAAGCGCGCGACGCAAGATACGTTCTTCCATATATTCAACTATCTGCAGCAATCCGGCAAGCAGATTGTGCTCACCTGTGACAAGGCTCCGAAAGACCTGGATGGCTTAGAGGAACGTCTGCTTACCCGATTCAAGTGGGGATTAGCAGCAGAGATGGTCAAGCCGGATTACGAGCTCCGCAAGAACATCCTGCTTAACAAGATGCACCGTGATGGCGTGACGCTTTCGATGGATATAGTGGAGTTCATTGCGAACAATGTCCGCGACAACGTCCGTGACTTGGAAGGTGTGTTAGCAGCCTTGCTGGCGTACTCAACACTTGCCGACAAAGATATAGATATGGAGTTGGCAGAGCAGGTTGTTGGGCGCATCGTAGAGCTCAAGCCGCGTGAGCGTAGCATGTCGGATATTGCCGATGCCGTGTGCGAGGAGTTCCATGTATCCCCCGAGGCGCTGATGTCCAACAGCCGCCAGCGTGATGTGGTCATCGCGCGGCAGGTGTCTATGTATCTGGCTAAGAAATATACGGCACTTACCATGTCGGAGATCGGTCGTACGCACGGTAACCGCACGCACGCTACCGTGATGCACGCACTCGATGTGCTTAATAGCACTCTGGCAACGGATGTGGTGCTCGGGCAACGTGTACGACATATAGAAAATGTTATTGCAGGCTAATCATATTGATCAGCGCGTTGAGCGCGCACGCGAGCTGTTCCTGAGCGGTTACAACTGCTCGCAGTCTGTCTTTATGGCTTTGGCAGACTTGTACGATGTGCCCGAGCAGCAAGCTGCGCGTCTGTCGGCATCGTTTGGCGGCGGAGTAGGCAGGCTGCGCGAGATGTGCGGCGCTTGCTCGGCAATGGCGCTGCTCGAGGGCTTACAGTCCGGAGCAACCGAGGCTGAGGATGCTGCCGGCAAACAGGCGAACTACAAGAATGTGCAGGCACTTGTTCAGCGTTTCGCCGAGCAGAATGGTTCGTATATATGCCGCGAACTGCTGCAACTGCGCAAAGACGCACCTACGCCTCCAACGCCTGATGAGCGCACGGCAGAGTATTACCGCCAGCGGCCGTGCCTGCGGATGGTGGAATCAGCGGTACGCATCTATTGCGAGCGGTTGCAAGGTTCACTTGACAATTGCTCCGAATAATCCCTAAAAAAACGGCTACAAAGCCTGATAATTTGCAATTGTCAAAAAAATGTTGTACTTTTGCAGCCGGTTTGCGTGAAAGCGATTATCACGAGTCTCCCTAGCTCAGTTGGTAGAGCAACTGACTCTTAATCAGTGGGTCGAGGGTTCGAGTCCCTCGGGGGACACAAAAGCAAACAAAAAAAAATAAGTTACGTTTCAATTGCGTAACTTATTTTTTTGTCATCGGTGTATTTGTGGTAGTAGGTATTCCGCTATCTGTATGGCATTCAGCGCTGCACCTTTGCGTATCTGGTCGCCTACGCAGAAGAAGGAGAACGCATGGTCATCGGCTATATCCTCGCGGATGCGCCCGACAGCCACATCATCCAAGCCGCTACGGTCGAGCGGCATCGGGTAGGGATCGACGATCTCGCAACCCGGGGCTTGGGCTATCGCATCACGGATGCTTTCCAAACTTACCGGATCTTGCAGCTCGCACCATACAGCCTCGGAATGCGCACGCAAGGTCGGTACGCGCACGCAGGTTGCACTGACCTTGATATCCGAGTGCATGATCTTCCGCGTCTCGTTGTACATCTTCAGTTCTTCTTTGGTATAGCCGTTATCCGCAAACACATCAATATGAGGTATCACGTTATATGCCAACTGATGCGCAAACCGTTGCACTATCGGCTGCTCGCCATGGATGATCTGGCGGTATTGCTCCTGCAGTTCCAGCATCGCCTGTGCACCGGCACCGGATGCCGACTGATATGTTGCTACGCGAACACGCTTGATATGACTCAGCGGTTCTATGGCGTTCAGCACCACGGCAAGGATGATTGTCGTGCAGTTCGGGTTGGCAATGATATGCCGACTGCCATTCACCAACACCCCCAAAGCATCTTCGGGGTTAATCTCCGGCACCACAAGAGGCACATCCTCATCCATACGGAATGCGGAAGAGTTGTCTATCAGGATCGTGCCGTGGCGCGTTATCTGCTCGGCGAACTGACGAGAGGTACTTGCGCCGGCGGATGCAAAGGCTATATCAATGCCGGCAAACGATGTGGCGGGAGTAAGCTCCTCCACGGTGATCGTCTCACCGTGGAAGGAGTAGGATGTACCTGCGCTGCGAACGGATCCGAACAGCCGCAAGTTCTTGCACGGGAACTGACGCTCCTGCAGAATCTTCAGCAGTTCTTGACCTACAGCCCCCGATGCTCCGATGATAGCTATGTTTACCATATTTATCCAAGCATTGTGAGCAGGATACCTGCGGCAACAGCCGATCCGATCACACCGGCAACGTTCGGTCCCATGGCGTGCATGAGCAGGAAGTTACCCGGGTTCTCCTCTTGACCGACCTGCTGGCTGACGCGAGCTGCCATAGGCACTGCGCTCACACCTGCCGATCCGATCAGCGGGTTGATCTTCTCCTTGAGGAACAGGTTCATGAACTTAGCCAGCAGTACACCGCCGCCCGAACCCAGACCAAAGGCAACGATACCCATAGCCAGGATCATCAGCGTCTTGGCATTCAGGAACGAATCGCCGGTAGCCGTAGCGCCAACCGACAAACCGAGGAAGATAACCACGATGTTCATCAGTTCGTTCTGAGCCGTCTTGCTCAAGCGCTCAACTACGCCGCACTCTTTCATCAGGTTTCCGAGCATCAAGCAGCCTATCAGTGGTGCTGCATCGGGCAAAATCAACGCCACAACGGTCGTTACAAGGATAGGGAAGATGATCTTCTCCGTCTTGCTCACCGGACGCAACTGTCCCATCTTAATCGCGCGTTCCTTCTTAGTCGTGAGCGCGCGCATAATTGGCGGCTGGATAACCGGAACGAGTGCCATGTAACTATAGGCTGCAATGGCAATCGGGCCTAAGAGGTGCGGAGCGAGCTTGCTTGTCAAGAAGATACTCGTCGGACCATCTGCACCACCGATGATACCGATTGAACCGGCTTCGGCAGGTGTGAAACCCATAGCATTGGCGCAGAGGAACGTGATGAAGATTCCGATCTGTGCTGCTGCACCCAGAAGCAAGGCTTTCGGGTTGGCAATCAGCGGACCGAAATCCGTCATCGCACCTACGCCGATGAAGATCAGGCAGGGATAGACACCTGCTTTCACACCGATATACAGCACATCCAACAATCCGCCTTCCTTCAGGATGGCTCCGTAGGAGTGGTATGCGGGGCTACTCGGATCAAGGAAAGCCGACCACAGCTCCTGGTGGAACATGTTCGCACCCGGCAGGTTGGTGAGCAGCATACCGAAGGCTATCGGCAGCAGCAGCAACGGCTCGTATTGTTTCTTGATGGCAAGGTAGAGCAGGAAGAACGCGATCAGCAGCATTGCCAGCTGTTGCCACGTGATCTGCATGAACCCCATGCCTTGGAAAAATTCTATGATATTCATAGGATTTTTATTTGAGAATTGTCATTTGTGATATATCACTTATCCCAAAACAATCAGCAAGTCGTCTTGCATGACGTTTTGGCCGGGAGTTACGGCAATTTGCTTTACCGTGCCGTCTTGCTCGGCAAGAACGGGGTTCTCCATCTTCATGGATTCGAGGGTGAGCAGCGTGTCGCCTTTCTTAACAGTCTGACCTTCGCTTACCAGCACCTTGATGATCGATCCGGGCAGCGGGCTCTTTACCTGTACGCCGGCAGCGGGAGCAGCTTTCGGGGCTTCAACTTTCGGAGCCGGAGCAGCAGCGGGTGCAGGGGCAGCCTTAGGCTCTTCAGCCTTGGGGGCGGGAGCGGGTTTGGGAGCCGGAGCAGCAGGAGCTTCGGTTTCTACTGTATATACATTGCCGTTAACGGTTACGTTCGTCTTGCCGGCTTCGATCTCTTCTACGGCGCACTTGTACTCTGCACCGTTGATTTTGAATGTGAATTCTTTCATGTTGTTATTTGTTGTTTTTTTAGCAGCCATGTATGGCTGCGACTCGGGAATCAGAATCCCACGTTATTCATACCAATTGATTTATCATTCCAAGCTGTCGCGCGACGTTTGAGGTTGAGCACGGAGTTGGGTATATCATGTGCGCTGTGCGCCAAATAGAGCGCATAGGAAACGGCGGCCAGTTCGTCGTCGTTGTGTGCCTTATACAGCGCCATGGCTATCGCGGCTTTCTCGGCATCCGAGGGAGCGCCATTGGCTGCGGGCTTTTGGCCCTTGGCTTTTGGCTCCTCGGCTGCTTTCGGCTCACGCGGTGCTACTATCTTCTGCATGCTCCATCCGAAGAAGTTCAGGATGAACACAAGGCAGAACAACAGCAGCAACACGATACCGAATCCTAAGCATGTAATGATCCATGTGTCTGCGGTGATTGCAAGTAGTACCATAGTAATCTAAATTTAAAATGACAAATTACAAATCACAAATTACAATGGTATATTGCTGTGCTTCTTCAGCGGGTTCGTCAGACGCTTGGTTTGCAACATCTCGAACGCACGGATGATACGTGCGCGGGTGTTACGCGGCTCAATAACGTCGTCGATATATCCGCGGTTAGCAGCCTGGTAGGGCGATGCGAACTTATCCTTGTACTCGGCTTCCTTCTCAGCGATGAACGCTTTCTTCTCTGCCGGGTCTTCGATAGCCTTAATCGCCTTGGCTTGCAGCACACCTACAGCACCGCTGGCACCCATTACGGCAATCTCTGCGTTCGGCCATGCGTAGCACATGTCACCACGCAGCTGCTTGCAGCTCATTACGATATGGCTTCCGCCGTACGACTTGCGAACAGTGATGGTCACCTTGGGCACAGTTGCTTCGCCGTATGCAAACATCAGTTTTGCTCCGTGATCGATGATACCGGCATACTCCTGGCCAGTACCGCATAGGAAGCCTGGAACGTCAACCAGCGTCAGAATCTGGATGTTGAATGCGTCGCAGAAACGTACGAAACGTGCAGCTTTGCGGCTGGCATCGCAGTCAAGCACACCGGCAAGCCAACTCGGCTGGTTGGCGATGATACCAGTCGAACGGCCGTTGAAACGTGCAAAACCGCAGATGACGTTCTTGGCGTAGTCTTTGTGAACTTCCATGAAGTCGCCGTTATCAACGATCTTGTTGATGATGTCCTTCATGTTGTAGGGTTTGTTCGGATCGTCGGGAACGATCTCGTTCAACTCGTCATCTACACGCGTCGGATCGTCGGTGCACTCCATAAGCGGAGCTTCCTCCATATTGTTCTGCGGGATGAACGAAACGAGACGACGTACCTCGGCAATAGCCTCCTCCTCGGTTGCGGCAACGAAATGCGTTACGCCCGACTTCGTGGCATGTACCTTGGCACCGCCCAGCTGCTCAACCGTCACATCCTCACCCGTCACGCTCTTCACAACCTTTGGACCTGTGATGAACATATACGAGTTCTGCTCGGTCATCATGATGAAGTCCGTCAAGGCAGGGGAGTAAACAGCACCGCCGGCACACGGACCGAAGATCACGCTGATCTGCGGCACTACGCCCGAGGCAAGGATGTTACGCTCGAAGATCTCGGCGTAACCGGCCAGTGCGCAAGCACCTTCCTGAATACGTGCACCGCCCGAATCGTTCAGCCCGATGATAGGAGCACCGAGTTTCATTGCCAGATCCATTACGTGGCAGATCTTCTGTGCCATCGTCTCACTCAGCGAACCGCCGATAACCGTTGCGTCTTGTGCGAACACAAACACCAGACGACCGTCAATCGTACCCGAACCGCAGGCAACGCCGTCGCCGAGGAATACTTTCTTCTCCATACCGAAGTCTGTGCAACGGTGCGTGAGGAACATATCCACCTCCTCGAAGGAGTTCGGGTCTAACAACATATTAATACGCTCGCGCGCGGTAAAGCTGCCTTTGGCGTGGTGCTTCTCCACAGCAGCCTCGCCTCCTCCGGCTGCAGCCTTGGTACGCGAGTCAATCAGTTTTTGTAATTTAGCTTGATCCATAAATGTTTAAATGTCTAAATGAACAAATAAATGACCAAATGGTAAATGACCAAATGGTAAATTACTTCGGCTGCTGGCACAATTCTGTGAGCACACCCTTTGTGCTCTTCGGATGCAGGAACGCAATCATCAGGTTCTCTGCGCCTTTGCGCGGAGCTTTGTCGATGAGTTGGATACCTGCAGCCTCGCACTCTGCCAGTGCGTCAGCTACGTTCTCTACGTTGAAT
>CACZRD010000110.1 GCA_902783545.1 uncultured Bacteroidales bacterium | reverse complement strand
CACGGCATTGAACCATACCGACGAGCCTTCACCCACCGTCACATCGCCGACAACGGTGGCATTGTCTGCCAGAAAAACGTCGTCGGCAATGTTAGGCGTCAGAATCTCACCGTTTCGATTGATGGTCTTAACTAAAGCCATAGTTATAATTTATTGGGGTCCCCGACGCAACCTGTCAAGGTTGTGGTGGGGAGAGCGAAGGCACGCGTCGCTTTTATGTCGCAGGGCGACATCTGTGCGACTGCGTTGCCGAACGCGTTAGCGTGCCGCGATGATTGCTTCGAACTTCTCTGCTACCAGTGCAGCGCCGCCGATCAGACCACCGTCGATGTCCGGGCAAGCGAACAGCTCGGCTGCGTTCTTCTCGTTGCAGCTGCCGCCGTACAGGATCGTCGTGTCGTCAGCTACCTGCTTGCCGAACTTCTCGGCTAC
The DNA here is from genome assembly GCA_902783545.1 of uncultured Bacteroidales bacterium. Classification (GTDB taxonomy): domain Bacteria; phylum Bacteroidota; class Bacteroidia; order Bacteroidales; family Paludibacteraceae; genus Colicola. Next base: position 5,295 of record CACZRD010000110.1, on the reverse strand, counting down.
CAAGCCACGGATGAATGCGTGGATCTCCTGTGCCTGCTCCGGCGTAGCCGTCAGACCCGTACCGATAGCCCAGACGGGCTCGTAAGCGAGGGTGATGTTTGCCCACTGTTCAGCGCTCAGGTTGAATACCGAACCCTCGAGTTGTGCTTTCACTACCTCGTTCTGTTTGTTCTCCAGACGCTCCTCTTTCACCTCACCGATGCAGAAGATCACCTTCAAACCGTTAGCCAGTGCCAGCTCCACTTTGTTCTTGAGGATCTCGTAGTCCTCGTGGTAGTAAGCACGACGCTCGCTGTGACCGAGGATGCAGTATTCAGCACCTGTCGAGGCTACCATAGCGGCACTAACCTCACCGGTGAATGCACCTTTGTCCTTGTCGGCGCAGTTCTCGGCTGCAACCTTGATGGGCGAACCTTTCAGCAACTCGGCTACGGTTGCCAGGTGGATGAACGGCGTGCCGATAACTACGGCGCACTTCGGGTTCTTAACATCGTTCTTGAGCGTTTGGGCGAGCTCAACGCCTTCTTGCAGGGTCTTGTTCATTTTCCAGTTGCCTGCAACCATTCTTGTTCTCATGTGTTCAATATATTTAATTTGTTATCTGATATCGTTGATAAACGCGCCTTCGGGTTTGAGCACGTACTCGTGCAACTCATCGCTGTACTTCAGGTTCCTGAACAGCACCGTCGTCGTCTGTGCCCCTTCTTTCATCGTGATTGTCGTCGGCGCATAATCCTTACCGCCTTGCGTCAGCGGCTTGACTTTCATCGTAATCCTGTCAATCCCCACCGCCTCTTTTGGCACAAACGTGATCGTTGTCACCTCTTTCGCCGTGGTCTCCGTCACCTCACACGCCTCAGTCATCGCCTTGGCGAAAATCAGCGGGTTAGCCTGATACAGCTCTTCCCGTGTTGGCGTACTCAGCGTCAACTCATTCGCATCTTCGTTGTACATGTACAAGGTCTTGCCGTCGTACGCTGCCTGCGTGCCGAACGCCTCGAGCGCAAACTGCTCGCCGTGCATGGTCATCGTTCCAACATATGAGATCGGCTGTGATGCCTGTTGCTGCACGGTGATCGTGAAATCCGTGCTCATCGTCTTCTGCCCTAATAGGGCGAAGAGGGATTGCAATATGCTCAATAATAAAATCTTCATTATCCTATTCCTAATTCTTGTAGTTTGGCTTCGAGCTGATTAGGGTCTTGGATGAGTACATCGCGACCTTTCGGACCTTTGTTCGGACCTACGATACCCGCAGCCTCGAGCTGGTCACTCAGCTTACCCGCTCTGTTGTATCCTATCTCAAACGCCCGTTGCAGACGTGAGGTCGAACCTTCTTGTTTGTTCACTACATAACGCGCTACGTCCGCAAACATCGGATCCAGTCGTTTCATATCCACGCTGCCGGGAGCCAGCGCCTCGCCTTCAGCGCCTTCCGGTATATACTCCGGCAACTGATAGGGTTCGAAGTAATGTTGCTGTTTCTCAATATGTTCCACTATCGCATCCACCTCCGGCGTATCAACGAACGCGCACTGGATACGTGTTATCTCGCCGTTGCCCGCATAGAGCATATCGCCGCGACCGATCAGCTGCTCCGCACCCTTGGCGTCAAGCACGGTACGCGAGTCGATAACACTCTGCGTCCTCAGCGCAATACGCGTCGGGATGTTCGCCTTGATCACACCTGTCACGATGTTCACTGACGGACGCTGTGTAGCCAAGATCATGTGCATACCCACGGCACGCGCTTTCTGCGTGATACGTGCGATAGGCGTTTCGACCTGCTTGCCGGCTTGCATGATGAAGTCGCCGTACTCGTCAATCACAATCACAATGTACGGCAGGTACTGATGATGCAACGTGCCGTCAATGACCTTCTCCGGATTCAGTCGTCTGTGAACGAACTTGTCGTTGTAATCCTCCAAGTTCCTCACGCCTGCATCCATAAGCAGCTTGTAGCGGTTCTCCATCTCAATCACCAGACTGTTCAGCGTGTTGATCACCTTGTCGCATTCCGTGATGACTACCTGATTCTCATCGGCGTCGGGCATCGCGGCGAGGTAATGTTTCAGCAGCGGCTTGTATGGCGCAAACTCAACCATCTTCGGGTCAACAAGCACCATCTTCAGCTCTGCCGGGTGTTTCTTGTACAGCAGCGAGGTGATGATCGCATTGATGGCCACGGACTTACCTTGACCTGTCGCTCCGGCAACCAGCAGGTGCGGCGTCTTCGCCAGGTCGAACATGAATATATCGTTCGTGATCGTTCGACCGATAGCTATCGGCAGACGCATCTTCGTGTTCTCTTGGAAGTTCTTGGATGCAATCACCGAGTGCATGCTCACCATCTGCGGCTTTTCGTTCGGCACTTCTATACCTACCGTTCCCTTACCCGGCATCGGCGCGATGATACGGATACCTTTCGCCGCCAGCGATAGCATGATATCGCTCTCCAGCGACTGGATCCTTGCAATCTTCACACCGGCCTTCGGACGCACCTCGTACAACGTCACCGTCGGACCAACTGTCGCTTTGATGCTGTCAATCTCCACGCCGAAGTTCCGCAAGGCGGTAACGATATTATCCGCATTCTTTTGCTGCTCCGCTTGGTCGATCACCGGACTTGTCTCGTTCGGATAAACTTTCAGCAGCTCCAGACTCGGGAACTCGTACAGCTCCAGTTCTTTCCTCGGGTCGTACTCCCCGTATTTCTGCAATAACGCTTCCGGGCTATCCTCCGTCAACTCAACCTCCTTAACGTCGGCTATCTCCAAATCCGGATTCTCCGGAGCATCGCTCTCTTCGCCCTTGTTCTCCGTATCTTCCACTTCCACTATCTCCTCGTCTTTCGGCTCTTCATCAGACGTCTCTTCGTCCACCGGCGCATCGATATCAACCACATCCGTAGGCTCCTGTCCCACGATCTCCAGCGTCAACCCGCTGCCTTCAGCAGGTTTCTCCTCGTCCGTCTTGCCCGACACAACCAGTTCAATCTCCGTCTTTTCCGTCTGCTCCGCGGATTCCGCACTCAAATCATTTCCTTCCGTGAGTTCCGTGGATTCCGCACTCTTCTTTTTGAACAGTCCCTTCATCCACTGCCAAACCTTGTGCATCTTCGGTATAAACGTCTCATCCACGCAGATAAAGAAGATCAGTCCCAGCGCAATCAGTATAAACGCCAGCCCGACAATCTTCACGTACGACACCGCCCAAGCCGTCACGACCGCGCCAAACGCGCCGCCCAGCCTAAAGAACAGTTTTTCTCCCAACAAATAATCCGCGTACCCGAGTACCACGGCGCCATACAGCACCCAGAAGGCCGCGCACACCGTGAACTTCAGCAGCCCCGTCTTCGCCGGTCGCAGCAGTTTGTCCGCGCACATACCAAGCAGCGCAATCAGCACCGCACTCGCCAGACCGAAGCCTTTGTGCACCATCAGGAATACCAGCGCCGCACCCGGCAGACCCATCCAGTTCTGGATCTCCAGCCTGTTCTGCGCACGCTCCGCACGGCTCATCTCCAATATTGAGAAGTCCGCGTCGCCAGTGAAAAAGAAACTAACAAACGCTATCGTCAGGTACAACGTGAACAGCCCCAACACAATCCCGCATATCACGCGGAACTGCTCCGACTGCACGCCCGACTTCACTTTCCCCATGTACTCCCCGAAACTTTTTTTATCCAGCGAGTCTATGTATTTGTCGCCTGCTTCCTCGCGAGCCTTTGATGGTCTTTTTGCCATGTTTTCTTTTTATATTTTCTTTCGACGTTTTTCACCTTTTGCAGGCTACGCCTACAATAATCCGCTACAAAGATACAAATAAAATGCCGAATTTGCAAATAATTTTAAGAAAAAATCAATTTTTTGGTCATCTTATTTGCATATTTCAAAAAAAAGTAGTATCTTTGTGCCGTTTTTAATCATACTTGCGATTGCTGCGTTCCGAAAATCGCCAAATTATTCCATTCAGCAAAACGCAAGTGCAGGGATGTGTTCACGTTCAGCGTGGACTGTTCCGGTTGTTTTGTTGGGTGTTTGGCGATACCTTGGAACGCAGACTGAAATAGTCCGCGCTTTATTTTATATTATATCGTCAAACAACCCATTAAAATCAACAAAACAATGAAAAAGTTCTTAATGATCTTGGCGGCAGTAGTATTGAGCCTGTCGCTGACGAGTTGCGGAGACAAGAAATCTTCCGCGACTGTAAAAGTAAAAGTAGTAAACGCTCTTAGCGCTCCTCAGAGTGCGGTAACCGTTTACATGTTCGATGCTACGAAATGGAATCAGGAATCATTCCGCGATCCTTTCCATGCAAACAAACAAGCCGTAACAGAAAGCGACGGCGTAGCTACATTCGAGTTGCGCGAAACGTTTGATCTTGATGTCATTGACAGCCAGACGACTCTGTACTTTGCCACGTTCGACAAAGACAAAAAAATAACTGGCGAAACAGCCGTTACGATCAAGAAAGGCGAGACGAAAAACGCAACTATTCGCCAGAAGTAAGACGCAAGCGTTTAGTCAGAACTCGAAGACAGACAATCCCCGCCCAAAGCATTGGACGGGGATTGTTGCATTGTGGGTGTTTGGCGTTACCGCGCATCAGCGCTCTTACACAACAATGCAGAGTATAGCAATCAACAAACCTGTGTTTAGCAGCAAAAGCAAAATAGCTACGCCAAGACAACCGATTGTGGTGTCCGAACTTTCTTTGGCGGCAAGCCGGTCTATACGTCGCGCTTTGCCGGAAGAGGACATATCTTTTACTAACGCTTGCAAGAAGCCAAAGAACAGATTGTCCGCTTTAGCCACTTCGTGCGTCAATTCGGCAAACAGTTCCCGTTCCAACGGCAACGTTATATCCGGCTTCTTGATGGAAGGCAGACACAGCTGGTTGTTCTTGCGGTCGAGGTTGTCGTTGTGGATGAGCTCGTAGTTGACCATCATCCTCGGACCTAACATCGCAAACGCGTGATTGTATTTGGGCTTGCCGGATGGTGCGTCTATACTGCTGATTTCCTCTACCCAATCCCTGAAAGAATAAGTCTGCGCCGTCTCAATGTACTCGCTGTGACCTACTATGTATAGTAGCGCACCCTTGTGGTTTGTCGTCCCTTGAGGTGAGGTGACCGCATAGATCTGGCTGAACGAGAAGGTCTCTTTCGTCGTTGACCTGCGCTCGCCGCCCTCGCCGCCTTTGCCGGCGATAGGGAGAACAATCTCACGTTTTTCAAATTCTTTTGCCATAATGTTTTCTGCTGATAAATGGTAGTTTGTAAATTACTAT
>CACZRD010000109.1 GCA_902783545.1 uncultured Bacteroidales bacterium | reverse complement strand
TGTGAACATCATGGAGTTTTGCAAACAATTCAATGCCAGAACTCAGGACAAGGCAGGTAAGGTATTGCCTGTTGTAATCACTGTGTACGCAGACAAGTCATTCGACTTCATCGTTAAGACTCCTCCTGTAGCTGTTCAGCTGCTTGAGGCTGCCAAGGTGAAGAGCGGATCGGCTCAGCCTAACCGTCAGAAAGTCGCTTCGATCACGGAGGAGCAATGCCGCCAGATCGCACAGGACAAGATGGTTGACCTGAACTGCTTCACCGTAGAGAGCGCTGAGAAGATGGTACGCGGTACAGCGCGTAGTATGGGTATTACCGTTAAATAATTAAAAACTTCAATCACTATGGCAAAATTGACAAAGAATCAAAGACTTGCTGCTGAGAAGATTGAAGCAGGTAAAGTCTATACAATCGCGGAAGCAGCCGCATTAGTTAAAGAGATCACAACTACAAAGTTTGACGCTTCGGTAGATATCGACGTTCGTTTGGGCGTTGACCCCCGTAAAGCTAACCAGATGGTACGTGGCGTTGTTAGCCTGCCTAACGGAACCGGTAAGGTCGTTCGCGTACTTGCTCTGTGTACAGCTGATCAGGAGGCTGCTGCCAAGGAGGCCGGTGCAGACTATGTAGGCCTGGATGAGTACATCGAGAAAATCAAAGGCGGATGGACTGACGTTGACGTTATCATCACTATGCCGCAGATCATGGGTAAGATCGGTGCCCTCGGCCGAGTTCTCGGTCCGCGTGGCTTGATGCCTAACCCCAAGAGCGGTACGGTAACGATGGACGTAGCCAAGGCAGTTAAGGAAGTAAAGCAAGGTAAGATCGACTTCAAAGTTGACAAGTTCGGTATCCTGCACACCTCGATCGGTAAGGTCAGCTTCACAGCTGAGCAGATCGCCGAGAACGCACGTGAGTTTATCGACACCGTTATCAAGCTCAAACCGGCTGTTGCCAAAGGCGAGTACATCAAGAGCATCTATCTGTCCAGCACAATGAGTCAAGGTATCAAGGTTGATCCGAAATCATTCTAACTAATTAACATCGAAAAGGTATGAAGAAAGAAGATAAAAACCTCGTTATCGCCTCCCTTGAGGAGCAGTTGGCTCAATTCCCTCATTTCTACATCACGAACATCGAGGGACTGAATGCTGAGAAGACAAGCGCTCTGCGTCGTCAGTGCTTTAAGAGCGACATCAAGCTCGTAGTAGCCAAGAACACGCTGTTGCAGAAAGCTCTTGAGAACAAGGGCGTTGACGCACAGATCTTCGAGGCACTGAAAGGCAACACCGCACTTATGCTTACCGCTACCGGTAACGCTCCTGCCAAACTGATCAAGGAGTTCACCAAAGGCGACAAGAGCGAGTGCCCGAAGCCTTACCTGAAGGCCGCTTATGTTGAAGAGACTATATATGTTGGCGCACAGAACCTCGAGTTCCTCGCTACTATCAAGTCCAAGAACGAACTTATCGCAGACCTCGTTGCTCTGTTGCAGTCGCCTGCTAAGAACGTTATTTCCGCCCTGCAGAGCGGTGGCAACACCATCCACGGTGTACTGCAAACCCTCGGCGAGCGAGCTGAGTAAGCATCAGCAATGCAACCGTCAGCGCCGAATGGCGTGACAGTTGCAAACAAAAACAATTAACATTAAAAAAATAACACATTAAATATTTACAACAATGGCAGATCTGAAAGCTTTTGCTGAACAATTGGTTAACCTGACGGTTAAAGAAGTTAACGAGCTCGCTCAAATTCTGAAGGACGAGTATGGTATTGAACCCGCTGCAGCTGCAGTAGCAGTTGCTGCTCCCGCCGCTGGTGGTGCAGCTGCTGAGGCCGCTGAGGAGAAGACGTCGTTTGACGTAGTGCTGAAGAGCGCAGGTGCTCAGAAGCTCCAGGTGGTTAAGGCTGTTAAAGAGCAAACCGGTCTTGGTCTGAAAGAGGCTAAGGACATCGTTGACGCTGCTCCTGCTACCGTTAAGGAAGGTGTAGACAAAGCTACCGCTGAAGCTCTGAAGAAGGCTCTCGAGGAGGTAGGTGCTGAGGTAGAACTCAAGTAATACACCCGCCTAACCCGTTTAGGTAGGTTTAGTCCCTCACGGGGGACTAAACCTTTTCTGCTGAAAAGAGAGATATATAAAATTCTGTTAACTTCAGCACAAAATACAGATGAATTGTTAAATTCTGTTAAAAATAAAAACCATTCAACAAATGGCATCAACCAACACAAGCAAGAGAGTCAACTTTTCGTCGATGCAGCAGCAGATGCCGTATCCTGACTTTCTGGAGATACAATTGAAGTCCTTCCATGACTTTGTTCAAATGAACTCGACGCCCGAGCAGCGCCGGAAGGAAGGGTTGTACCGTGTGTTCCAGGAGACGTTCCCTATCACGGATACCCGAAACAACTTCACGCTCGAATTTTTGGACTATTATGTTGATCCGCCGCGTTATTCCGAACAGGAGTGCATCAAGCGCGGATTGACTTACAGCGTTCCATTGAAGGCCAAACTGAGCCTGACATGTAGCGATCCTGATCATGAGGATTTTGATGCAGTAGTACAGGATGTATATCTGGGTACTATTCCTTATATGACCGAGAAAGGTACGTTCGTCATCAACGGCGCCGAGCGCGTTGTGGTGAGTCAGTTGCACCGCTCGCCGGGTGTATTCTTCGGCACATCGGTTCACTCGAACGGCACGAAACTTTACTCGGCACGTATCATCCCGTTCCGCGGTTCGTGGATAGAGTTCGCCACGGACATCAGCAACGTGATGTACGCTTACATTGACCGTAAGAAAAAACTGCCGGTAACAACGCTGCTGCGTGCTATCGGTTTTGAGAGCGACAAGGATATCTTGGACTGCTTCAACCTGGCCGAAGAGGTGAAGGTTACCCCGTCGAACCACGACGAGATGATCGGTCGCCGTCTGGCAGGTAACGTGATGAAGTCTTGGACTGAGGACTTCGTGGACGAGGATACCGCCGAGGTGGTAACCATCGAGCGTAACGAGGTTGTCATCGAGCGCGAGACGGAGATCACGGAGGAAATCTTTGACCGTATCATCGAGTCCGGCACGAAAGCCGTGCTGCTGCACAAGGAGGAGAACAACGAGGGTGACTACTCCATCCTGTTCAACACCTTGCAGAAAGACCCTGCCCGTTCGGAGAAAGAGGCTGTGCTGTACATCTACCGCCAGCTGCGTAACGCAGAGCCGGCTGATGATGCAACGGCTCGTGAGACGATCATGAACCTGTTCTTCTCCGACAAGCGTTATGACCTCGGAGAGGTTGGTCGTTACCGTATCAACCACAAGCTGGGCATGAACATCCCGATGGAGACCCGCGTGCTGACGAAGGAAGACATGATAGAGATCATCAAGTTCCTCGTTCAGCTCATCAACTCCAACGCCGAGGTGGACGATATTGACCACCTGTCGAACCGTCGTGTTCGCACCGTAGGTGAGCAGATCTACAACCAGTTCGGTATCGGTTTGGCTCGTATGGCACGTACTATCCGTGAGCGCATGAACGTCCGCGACACGGAGGTGTTCACCCCGACCGACCTGATCAACGCCAAGGCAATCACCAGCGTCATCAACTCGTACTTCGGTACGAACGCTCTGAGCCAGTTTATGGATCAGCAGAACCCGCTGGCAGAGATTACCCACAAGCGCCGTATGTCTGCCCTTGGCCCCGGCGGTCTGAGCCGTGAGCGTGCAGGCTTCGAGGTACGTGACGTACACTACACCCACTACGGTCGTCTCTGTCCTATCGAGACACCGGAAGGACCGAACATCGGTCTTATCTCGTCAATGTGTATCTACGCCAAGATCAACGACCTGGGCTTCATCGAGACCCCGTACCGTAAGGCGAAAGACGGTGTGGTTGACCTGAACAACGATCACGTAGTCTATCTGAGCGCCGAGGACGAGGAGGCGAACTTCGTAGCACAGGGTAACGCGCCGCTGGATAAGGACGGACGTTTCATCCGCACGAAGGTTAAAGCCCGTCACCTCGACGACTTCCCTGTAGTACCGCCTCAGCAGATCAACCTCATGGACGTTGCTCCGTGCCAGATCGCTTCTATCGCTGCAGCACTCATTCCGTTCCTTGAGCACGATGATGCCCACCGTGCACTCATGGGATCGAACATGATGCGCCAGGCTGTACCATTGCTGCGCAACGAGGCACCTATCGTAGGTACCGGTATCGAGGAGCAACTGGCTAACGACAGCCGTACACAGATCGTAGCCGAAGGCGATGGCGTAGTGACCTACGTGGACGCCAGCATGATCAAAGTACACTACGACCGTTCGGAAGAAGAGGAGTTCATCAGCTTCGTTTCGTCGGAGAAAGAATACAAACTGCCTAAGTTCGAAAAGACGAACCAGAATACGACCATCGACCTGCGCCCGGTTGTTCGCAAGGGCGACCACGTGACCAAGGGTCAGTTGCTGACCGAGGGTTATGCGACGGAAGGTGGCGAGTTGGCACTGGGTAAGAACCTCATGGTTGCGTACATCCCTTGGAAAGGTTACAACTACGAGGATGCTATCGTGCTGAGCGAGAAGATGGTTCGCGAGGATATGTTCACCTCGGTTCACGTAGTAGAGCAACTGCTTGACGTACGTGAGACGAAGCGTGGTATGGAGGAGTTCACGGCGGATATCCCGAATGTGAGCGACGACACCACGAAGGACTTGGACGAGAACGGTATCGTTCGTATCGGTGCTTCGATCAAGCCGGGTGACATTATCATCGGTAAGATCACGCCGAAGGGCGAGAGCGACCCGAGTCCTGAGGAGAAACTGCTGAAGGCTATCTTCGGTGACAAGGCAGGCGACGTGAAAGACGCTTCGCTGAAGGCTTCCCCCTCATTGGATGGTGTGGTTATCGACAAGAAACTGTACATGCGTGCGCAGAAAGACCGCAAGGCCAAACTCGCAGACAAAGAGCTGCTGATGAAGATGGATGCGAAGTTCGAGGCACAAGCCGACGAGCTGAAGACCATCCTCGTCGATAAGCTCGCACTTCTGTTGAAGAACCAGAAGAGCCTCGGCGTAAAAGATATCGTGGATACCGACCTCGTACCGAAGGGTCAGACCTTCAGCCGCGAGCTGCTCGAAGCTATCGACTATGCTACCGTTCTGCTGGACGGTTGGACTGCCGACGAGCACAAGAACGACCTCGTACGCCGTTGCATACTGAACTATCTGACGAAATACAAAGAGATGGAAGCCGAGCTCAAACGCGAGCGCTTCAACCTCACTATCGGCGACGAGTTGCCGACAGGTATCATCCAGCAGGCGAAGGTTTATATCGCCAAGCGTCGTAAGATCCGCGTGGGTGACAAGATGGCCGGTCGTCACGGTAACAAAGGTATTGTCAGCAAGATCGTGCGCGTAGAAGATATGCCGTTCTTGGCTGACGGTACGCCTGTGGATATCGTACTGAACCCGATGGGTGTGCCTTCACGTATGAACATCGGTCAGATCTTCGAGGCTGTTCTGGGTTGGGCTGGTCGCGAGTTGGGCGTTAAGTTTGCTACGCCTATCTTCGACGGTTGCTCGCTGCAACAGCTTGACGAATGGACGGACAAGGCTGGTCTGCCGCGTGCCGGCAAGACACAGCTCTACGACGGCGAGACCGGCGAACCGTTCGACCAGATGGCTACCGTAGGTGTGACGTACTTCATGAAACTCGGTCACATGGTTGACGACAAGATGCACGCCCGTTCAATCGGTCCGTACAGCTTGATCACACAACAACCGCTCGGCGGTAAAGCACAGTTCGGTGGACAGCGTTTCGGTGAGATGGAGGTTTGGGCGCTCGAAGCACACGGCGCCGCACATACTCTGCAAGAGATCCTGACCGTCAAGTCCGACGATGTGATGGGACGTGCACGCACCTACGAGGCTATCGTCAAGGGCGAGAACTTCCCAACTCCGGGTATCCCCGAGTCACTGAACGTATTGCTGCATGAGTTGCAAGGTTTAGCTCTATCAATTACACTTGAATAATTAAAAGGAAAGAATTATGGCTTTAAGACAAGAGAATAAGAAATCCGGCTTCACCAAGATCACTATTGGTCTTGCTTCGCCGGAAGAGATCATGAACATCTCCAGTGGCGAGGTGCTCAAGCCTGAGACGATCAACTACCGTACCTACAAGCCGGAACGTGATGGTCTGTTCTGCGAGCGTATATTCGGTCCGACTAAGGATTACGAGTGTAACTGCGGTAAATACAAACGTATTCGTTACAAAGGTATCGTCTGCGAGCGTTGCGGCGTGGAGGTTACGGAGAAGAAGGTACGTCGTGAGCGTATGGGTCACATCAAGTTGTGTGTACCTGTAGCGCACATCTGGTACCTGCGTTCGCTGCCTTCGAAGATCGCTGCCCTGCTTGGCGTGCCGACGAAGAAACTCGAGGCAGTCATCTACTACGAGAAGTACATCGTTGTACAAGCCGGCGCTATGAACGGCGAGGAGTTCAACAGCGATCATGATATTATCGAGGATAAGGTGCTGCTTGAGGAAGACGAACTCGCTACAATCATGAGCCGTCTGCCGGAAGGCAACCGCGAACTGGATGATACCGATCCGCAGAAGTTCATCGCGAAGATGGGTGCAGAGGCTATCTACGACCTGCTCGCCAAAATCGACCTCGACGCACTGGCAGACGAGCTCCGTCACCGCGCCGATACCGACAGTTCGAACCAGCGTAAGCAGGAAGCATTGAAGCGCCTGCAGATCGTTGAGTCGTTCCGCGCATCGCAGGGACGCAACCGCCCCGAGTGGATGGTGCTGAAGGTGATCCCTGTAACCCCGCCGGAGCTCCGTCCGTTGGTACCGCTGGATGGTGGACGTTTCGCAACGTCCGACCTGAACGACCTCTATCGTCGTGTGATCATCCGTAACAACCGTCTGCGCCGACTCATCGAGATCAAGGCTCCGGATGTCATCCTGCGCAACGAGAAACGTATGTTGCAGGAGGCTGTGGACAGTCTGTTCGACAACAGCCGCAAGACAACCGCCATCAAGAGTGAGGCTAACCGTCCGCTCAAATCCCTCAGCGACAGCTTGAAGGGTAAGCAGGGACGTTTCCGTCAGAACTTGCTGGGTAAACGTGTGGACTTCTCCGCCCGTTCGGTTATCGTCGTTGGTCCGGAGCTGAAGATGCACGAGTGCGGTCTGCCGAAAGAGATGGCAGCCGAGCTGTACAAGCCGTTTATCATTCGCAAGCTCATTGAGCGCGGCATCGTGAAGACGGTTAAGTCAGCCAAGAAGATCATCGACCGCCGTGATCCGGTAATCTTCGAGATTCTGGAGCACGTGATGGAAGGTCACCCTGTACTGTTGAACCGTGCACCTACACTGCACCGTCACGGTATCCTGGCTTTCCAGCCTAAGATGATCGAGGGTAAGGCTATCCAGCTGCATCCGCTGTCCTGCGCCGGCTTCAACGCCGATTTCGACGGTGACCAGATGGCCGTGCACCTTCCGCTGAGCAACGAGGCTATCCTCGAGGCACAGCTGCTGATGCTCGGTTCGCATAACATCCTTGACCCGGCTAACGGTAATCCTATCACCGTACCTTCGCAGGACATGATCCTCGGTCTGTATTACATCACCAAGGAGCGCGCCGGTGTGAAGGGCGAAGGACTGACGTTCTACAACGAAGAGGAGTGCACCATTGCCCTGAATGAGGGTCGTGTGGACATCCACGCCAAGGTGCGCGTACGCCTCAAAGAGATGGTTGACGGTCAGTTGACACAACATATCATCGAGACTACTCCGGGTCGTGTAATGGTTAACCAGTACATGCCGAAGGAGATCGGTTTCCAGAACACGGTGCTCAAGAAAGGTGCTGTCAAGAACATTATCTCCAAGGTCATCAAGACCTGCGGTGTAGCCCGCACGGCCAAGTTCCTCGACGACATCAAGGACCTCGGATACTACATGGCATTCAAGGGCGGCCTGAGCTTCAACCTCAACGATATCCTTATCCCTGAGGAGCGCGCAGACCTTATCGCCAAGGGTAATGCCGAAGTAGAGGCAATCACCGAGAGTTATAACTTCGGTGAGATGTCCGACGACGAGCGTTACAACAAGGTTGTTGACACCTGGGGTCGTATCGACAACGAGGTGACCGACATCCTGATGAAGCACATGCAGGAAGCTGACCAAGGATTCAACTCCGTATATATGATGATGGATTCGGGTGCGCGTGGTAACAAGCAGCAGATCAAGCAGCTGGCCGGTATCCGTGGCTTGATGGGTAAACCTCAGAAAGCCGGATCGACCGACACCCGTACATCTATCGAGAACCCTGTGCTCGCGAACTTCAAGGAAGGCATGAGCGTGCTGGAGTACTTCATCTCGACGCACGGTGCCCGTAAGGGTCTTGCCGATACCGCCTTGAAGACTGCCGACGCCGGTTATCTGACCCGTCGTCTGGTGGACGTATCGCACGATATGATCATCACCGAGGAGGACTGCGGAACGCTCCGTGGCTTGGTTGCTCGCGCTATCAAGCAGAACGATACCGTAGTAGCTACGCTCTCGCAGCGTATCCTCGGCCGCGTGAGCGTACACGACATCTTCGATGAGGATGGTGTACTGATCGTTGCTGCCGGTGAAGAGATCCGCGAGGGTGCTTGCGACGCTATCGAGCGCGCAGGTATCGAGGAGGTAGAGATTCGTTCGGTGCTCACTTGCGAGGCTAAACACGGCTTGTGCGCCAAGTGCTACGGCCGTAACCTTGCTACACGACTCATGGTACAGAAGGGCGAGGCTGTCGGCGTGATTGCCGCACAGGCTATCGGCGAGCCGGGTACACAGCTGACTCTGCGAACCTTCCACTCCGGTGGTTTAGCTGGTGGTGCTACGGCTGAGAACACCTACTCGCTGCCGCACTCGGGTATCGTGGATATCGAAGACCTGCGTACAATCAAGACCGAGGCGGGTGACACGATCGTTGTCAGCCGTCTGAACGAGCTCCAGGTAAAGGACGAGAAGACCGGCGTGGTACTGAATACGTTCAATATCCCGTACGCTTCGAAGCTGTTCATCGAGCCCGGACAGAAGTACGACAAGGGAACACTCGTCTGCGAGTGGGATCCGTACAAGGCTTCGCTGGTTATCGAGCAAGCCGGTACGCTGCGTTACCAGGATGTAATCGAAGGTGTAACGTGCAAGAGCGAGACCGACGAGCAAACCGGTAAACGTGAGGTTTCGATCACCGATACCAAGGACAAGACGAAGATGCCTACTGCCAACATCGTTGACAAGGAAGGTAACATCCTCCGCTCATACAACCTGCCTGTCAAGGCTACGTTGGTACACAACGACGGCGAGGAGGTGAAGGTCGGTGACCTGTTGTTCACCAACACCCGTTCGTTCGGCACGGCCGGTGATATCACCGGTGGTCTGCCGCGTGTAACGGAGCTCTTTGAGGCTCGTAACCCATCTAACCCGGCTATCGTGGCTGAGATCGACGGTGAGATCAGTTTCGGTAAGATCAAACGTGGTCAGCGCGAACTGACGATCACCAGCAAACTCGGTGAGACGAAGTCGTACCTGATCCCGCTGTCGAAGCAGATCCTCGTGCAGGAAGGCGACTATGTACGCGCCGGTGTACCTCTGTCCGACGGTGCTATCACTCCGGATGACATCCTGTCAATCAAGGGTCCGACCGCTGTACAGGACTACATCGTCAACGAGGCGCAGAACGTCTATCGTATGCAGGGTGTGGAGATCAACGACAAACACTTCGAGATCATCGTTCGTCAGATGATGCGCAAGGTCGAGATCATCGACGCCGGCGACACACGTTTCTTGGACAACCAGGTGGTTGACAAGCGTGACTTCATCGAGGAGAACGACCGCATCTGGGGTAAGAAAGTCGTTGAGGACGCCGGCGACAGCGAGACGCTCCGCGAGGGACAGATCGTTACCGCACGTCGTCTGCACGACGAGAACTCAACGCTCCGCCGCAAGGACAAGAAACTTGTCAAGGTGCGCGACGCCAAGAGTGCTACCGCCAAGCAGATCCTGCTCGGTATCACCCGTGCCGCTCTGGGTACGAAGTCGTTCATCTCGGCTGCTTCGTTCCAAGAGACCACGAAGGTGCTCAACGAGTCGGCTATCCAAGGTAAGATTGACTACCTGGAGGGCATGAAGGAGAACGTGATCTGCGGTAACCTGATCCCTGCCGGTACCGGTCTGCGTGAGTTCAGCAAGCTCGTCGTTCACAACTCTGCCGAATATGCTGCCATGCAGGCTGCACGTCTGGCACAGGAGTACGACCTGAACAACCAGGTGGATCGTAACTATTAATCGGTAGCAATACCGCTATACAGAAAATGCAGGTCTTCGCGACCTGCATTTTTTGTTACTGTTGGCGGATGTAATGTTTGTACAGCCGCATCAGTCCCCACAACTGATGCCTGACGAGGAATCGTGTGAGGCGCTTGCCGCGCGAGAGTTGCAGCTTAGGATGGTTGGCTTCGGCTTCGGGGAAGAGACCTGCGTACTTGCGGCAGACCGCTACATCGGTACAGAACAGCAGCAGATGTGCTTTGTCCGTCAGTTTCTGCCGGTCGGTGAGTACGCGGTAGCGGTCTGTCAGTCCTATCTCAGCCAGATACGCATCGGCAAGCTCCCAATAGCGAATCAGGCAACGGAAGTGCTTGTCGGTTTTGCCCGCAGATACAGAGCCGTCATGCTGAATATAGTGATAGAGCGGTTCATCCACTACATTGTACTGCCTTGCCACATGGGACAGATAGAGCATGACTGTTCGGTCTTCCATGTAATCCTGTCCTTCCGGCGCAAAGTGTACAAGAGGCAGGTCAAACAGTGAACGACGGATGAGGTTGCCCCAAATGTTGCAGATATTGTCTTCCAGCAGAGCGGTCAGCAACGAGTCGTATTGCGTCAGGTGTGAGAAGGTCACAAGCTCTTGCTGTTGTCCACACTGCTTGACATATCCGCCAAACACGATATCACAATCGGCAGTCTGCACGCCCTGACATAGGCGTTCAACCGTATTAGGGTCAATATAGTCATCGGAATCCACACAGAGGATGAACTCACCTTTCGCCGCCTCGATGCTTACGCGCCGCGTGTAGGCAAGACCGTGATTGCGGTCGTTGTGAAGGATGCGCACGTGTGGTTGCCGCTGCGGGTATGCGGCTATGACTGCTTGGAGCAGGCTGACGGATTGATCCGTGGAGCAATCGTCCACGAAGATATACTCCAGATTGTCATAGGTCTGCTGCATAAGCGACTGCACGCAGCGCTCGATGTACGGCGCGACGTTATAAACAGGTACGCATATGGAGACAAGTGCATTCATAGGCTACGGGCGCGATCTATCGTTTATGCGGTTAGCCAAATAGCGGCAGAAGAGCACTTCTACAAACCCCGACACCATCAATCCGAATGCCACCACCGTGATGTCCTTCCACACCAGCAGTCCCAGAGCTGCCGTCAGTACGCATGATACGAGAGCAACGATCTGGTTGAGCGTGATGAGATAATACCGGTTGGCAGGGATGAACACGAAGTTGATATATGCCCCGGCGACCAGCCACGTGTATATTGTTGTGCTCAGCAGGACGGTGATCCACACTGCACCGAGCATCTGTTGCCCGCCGAGGATGAGCACCGCCGGGTAACTCAATAGCGCAATCACCAGAGCGAGCCCGGCACCGATGCGTCGCTCGTAGCGGAGAATACGTCTCACCCTGTCCGGCGTAGCGTTCGCCACTACTTCGGGGAAGAGAGCGCTGTTGATGTTCTGCGTGAAGTAACGCGGGATAGTGATGATCTTCTCCGCGAGGTCATATACCGCTACTTCGCCTACGCCGAAGCAGTGCTTGATGATTGCCTTGACGGATAGGGATTTGAGTATCCCCGTGAGCGAGGTGGCGAAGAACGGTGTGGCGTCATGCAGCATGGCGCGCAGCCGGTCAGTGGTGATCCGGCTCAGGCGTACGCCGTCAGCAAGAAGACAAATGTAGGCGACGAGGGTGCCGAGAACAATCGATGCCGTCACGATCAGTGCATAGATGCTGATGTCCTGCGGCGCATGCACCAGCCAGATGATCAGCGGAATAGTAGCCAAGCGCAGAGACAGGTTGATATATGTGACGAACTTCATCTTCTTCATTCCTTGGAAGTACCACACGGGAAACAGCGTGGTGGCTATCAGCTGGACAAAGGTGAGGATGCATAGCAGGCTGTTGTTGTGCATGAACGGCACAAACTGCAAGCACAGCACAAAGACCAGCGTACAGACAGCGACCAGCGCTGCCTTGAGTGCAAGTATGCTTGTGACAATACGGCTGCGCTCTGCGCTGTCCGCGCGCGCCTGAACGATCGCCTTGGCGCACGGCGAGTCGAAACCGTAATCCATGATCACCTGAAAGAACGTAGCGATGGTGAACGCATAGACATATGTGCCGTATGCGTCTTTGCCGGTCATACGGATCACGTACGGGTAGATCACAAGCCCTATGAGCGCACTGAGGATACTCAGGGCGGTCATAAAAGAGTAGTTTTCCAGAACTTTCGTCTCCCGTAGCCGTTGCAGTATGCGTATATTCACGATGGCTTACTTTCGTTTCACTTGTGTGTATATCTGTTTGAGTTTGCTGCCGACGGCTTGCGGTGTGAAGCGCTCGGCGTCAATGGTCGGCAGCGTCTGTCTGTCAGCAAACAGCACTTCTTCTATTTTGTCGGCAAACACGTCCGGGTGGTTATCTGCCTCGTCTTGCTGCACAATCGATGCATCTAACTCTTCCGCTATCCCGACGGGCGTTGAGATGACCGGCACTCCTGCTGCAGCGGCTTCTGCCAGCACCACTCCGTAGGTCTCATACCGGCTGCTGAGCACGAATGCATCCGCCCGGTGCAACCATTCGGCTACTTCCTGCGGAGGCAGTTCACATGTCCAGAGCAGTAGCCCCTTGGGGAAGTTCAACGTATCAGCATACTTACGTACATCATCATAATCAATGCCTGCTCCGACCAACACCAGTTGCCAGTCTTGACGTTTGTCAGCAAGCTGCTTCGCCGCACGCAGCAGCCCTTTCACATTCTTTGCCCGCTCGTCAAAGCAACTCACATGCAGCAGTATCTTCCTGCCTGACGGCTGATGGCTGACTGCTGACTTCTGATAGAAGAAGCCATCCACCACATTATCTATCTGTCCCCATTGCTGCGCTTGGAGTCCGCACTGCTGCATGGCGCGCTGCAGCGGCAGGCTGACAGGCAGAACAACGGACGCTTGTTGGCAGACGGATTGCATCAGCCGTTGTTTGATGCGTGGCATCTGCATGAACTGCCCGTTTTCGGGCAGATAGCCGCTCCAGTGCTCGACGATAATATAGGGTATATCGTACCGCCGCTTGAGCCACAGGGCGAGCAGACCTTGCTTCTGTATGACATTGAGTTGCACCAGGTCGGGCAGTCCCCATTCGCGCTTCAGCTGCCGCCATTGCCGCCACGTATCCCGCCAGCCGAGCGATGAGATGACACGTACATCCACACCTTGTGCCTGCACAGCTGCCACATGCTTCTGTACGAACAATCCTGCCATTGCATCACGCGCCGACGGATACCACGGTGTGAGATACAGCACTTTCATCGCCGGTCTGTTAGTACTTCATCCATCGTTCCCGCCATTTGTTCACTTTCAGCAGGAGTGCAAACGAGGGTCTGTATAGCTTGCTTACGCTGTAGTATGTCACCGGTTTAGCACCGAACTGCCGGTAGTGGTTGGCTATGCCTTCACTGCTGTTGCCGCCCTCGAAGTCGAACTGCAAGCCTTTCTCTTTCGCCAGACGTATAGCCTCGTCTGCCAGACGGGCTGATGCGCCGGTATCTGCTGCCGAAGGCAGGTAGGCGGGGATGAGGTAGTACATGTACCGCTTGTCCCACACCACAAACGCCGCCGCCACAGTCTGATTGCTGCCATCTGACTGCTGACCGCTGACACGTATGATAGCACATTGTCCGGCTCGACGCGCCTTGCGCTCCAGCACGAGCAGGAACTCCCGCGAGTACATCAGCCGGCGTCCGCGCTCGCTCATGCATGCGGTATGAAAGCGGTAGAACTCCTCGGCACTCATCTTCAGGTCAACAGCCAACTCGCCGGCTTTGTCTATCTGGCGCTTCTTGTTCTTGGAGAACGACTCTTCCGGAGTAGCTATATCCGTCAGATCGTCGATGCGGTAGGTCACGCGTTCCTCGACCTTCATCCGCTGCTTGGCGAGCCAGTAGGCCATGGGATTGCTGATTGCATACTGCTGGTAGTAGTAGGCGATCCGCATGGCGCGCAGCCGCTTCGCTATCACCTTCGCCAGCCGCTCCTGCATGTCGGGCGAGCCGAGCAGCTCGTCATTGAGCCACACGCCCCCGTACGGCGTCATCTGCGGCATAATGATGAACGTGTACTGCAGCCGCTTGCGCAGCATGTAGGGCATAGCCGCCACCACCTCATCGTCCTGCTCGCTGACTGCTGATCGCTGACCGCTGATCTCTGACTTCTTCACCAGCATCACATCCCACTCCTTGCCCGCACACACTGCATCCAGCCACCAGGGCTGATACATCACAGGCATCTCGGGGTGACGTTGGCAAAATGCCGAATACTGCTCTTTTGCTGTCATATACTACTGCTTTTGCCCACAAAGTTACAAAAAATAATTCAAATATGCAAATATACGCACTTTTTTTTGCATAATGCTTGCTTTTATGAGATTTTTTTCGTACTTTTGTATGTTTTTGCGTTGAAATACTACAAATATTACTCTATATCATGAAGCGTTTATATATCACCTTCTGTTTGTCGCTGCTGTTGCCGCTGTATATGTTGGCAGGTGTGACGACCTATACATTCACCTCCAAGACATGGGCGAGCACGGTCGGTGCCACTCCTTGTGACGGCACATCTGACGGCTGGCTTTGCGACAAGGAAGCCTCGGAGTACGCTACCGGTCGCACCGCTGCCGACGGACGTCTGTACTCGCAGGGCGTAGGCGTGAAGACCGGCACGAGCGGTGCAGGCGCTACGTCTGTGCTCTCGTTCGATGAGGTGCGGCGTATCACCGTCAACTTCTGCCAGAACAGCTCGGATGGCAGAGGCACGTTCCATGTCCAGATCGGCGACAACGATCCTGTCAGCCTGACGATCAACAAACCCGCGCAGTCCGGTCAGGGCGTATATAACCGCGACTCGGTCATCAACTTCGCCACGCCGCAGACCGGTAAGATCAAGTTCTGGGTGGACTGCACGAAGAACGGCATCTATATCAACAGTATCACCATCCGCTCGGCCAACGGCGGCAGCTCGGTATTCACGATGGATACCTACCAGCTCGTGACGGACGCTGCCCAACTGCAGGACTCCGACCAGGTGATCTTTGGCGTCTATAAGGACGGCGTGAACTATATCATGGGTTACTACGACGAGTGGGAGAGTGTGAACAATATCCACGCTATCAAAGGCCGTTACTCCTCCGACCGCATGCAGGTCGATGCCGACGAGCGGGCTATCTACACCGTGCGTATCGCGGATCTCAACGGGCAGACGGCATATGTCTTCCAGGACGAGCTGCGCTACGAGGAGGCGTACCTCGTCGCCTCCGGCGGACAGACGAAGAACCGTCTGGCTGTCTGGACGGATGTCGTGGACGAGCGCACATACGGCAACTACGGCTTCTGGGACATCCGGATCGAGAATGGCGGCGAGGCGGTGATCACGAACCTGGGTAACAGCAAGGCGAAGATCATCCAGTACAACGCCAACAACAACCCTACCCTGTTCGCCTGCTATGCCGACCGCTCGCAGACTCCCGTCTGCCTGTACCGCCGCACGGAGGCTATAGGCGATGTCGAGGCTATCGTAGCGCCGATGGTGAACTTCGGCACAACGATCGAGACCTCCGGCGCGCGCACCATACAGGTCAATGCCAACCGACTGACGCAGGATATCAGTGCTTCGCTCAAACGGGGCGAGGTGTTCAGCCTCTCGACAGCCACGCTCGACCGCGACGGCGATCAGCTGACAATATCCTACTCTACCGCCGAGA
Organism: uncultured Bacteroidales bacterium; assembly: GCA_902783545.1. GTDB lineage: Bacteria > Bacteroidota > Bacteroidia > Bacteroidales > Paludibacteraceae > Colicola. Next base: position 8,265 of record CACZRD010000109.1, on the reverse strand, counting down.
CAGGCCATTATTTCGACACGCTGGTACTGACCTCCGGCGATGTGCGCACAGAGGTGCTGGTGATGCTCAACATGGAGCGCAAGATGACCATTGCCGAGGCTGTGCATTCGGAAGACTACGCCACGGTCTATCTGACCGATGTGGTGGTGACGAAGAAGTTCGACAACTATATCTACGTCCGCGACGAGACGGGTTCGATGCTGCTCTTCGACCGCGGCGACGGCGAGACGGGCAAACGCTACGGAGCCGACCTCAAGGCGGGCGATCCGCTGTCGGGTGTCACCGGACGGTTCATCAATTACTTCGGCGTGCCGGAGATCTCCCCCACCGCACAGTTCAGCGTCGGGCAGAACACCGAGGTGCTCCCCGAGCAGGCAGGCGAGGCGATCGACTCCGTCGATGTATGCCGGTACCTGGTGCTGGAGCAGGCGGTGGTGGATGGCTGGACGAGCCTCACCTACAACGGACGCGAGTATGCGGTGAGCAACAAGTTCAAACTCTCATCGTTCGTCACCGGCGTGCCTACGCGCACCTACGTCATCGTCAGCTACGACTATGATATCGTCACGCTGTATATCATCAAGCAGGACACCTACCCCGCCACCGCACTGACCGACATCCACGACGCTGACCAACCGCGCGTCATACTGCGCGACGGAACACTCTGGGTGAAGACCAATCAAGGGATATTTACACTTACAGGCGCGCTTAAATAAAAAAAGAATATCCGATAATAAAAATATGCACAAAAAATTTGCATTTGTCAACAATTTTTAGTATCTTTGCGCCGTTTTTGAAAAATCGGAAACAATCAGAATCAACAAACTTAACTTAATTAATTACTTGTAAAATGAAAAAGAACCTTTTCTTTTCCGCACTGATGCTGGGCGCATTGGTGCTCGCAGGCTGCAATGGAACGAGTGACACTCCTTCCACTACCACTACGAAGTTATGGCCTGCTTACAACACGTCGGCTGAGCTGTACGGTTACATTGACGCCAAGGGCAAATGGGCTATTCCCGCTCAGTTCACCGAGGCTTCGTCGTTCTTCTCTGCCGGTTATGCCATTGTTAAGATCAACGGCCAGAACGCATTCATCGACACCAAGGGTGCTGTGCAGAACTGCGTATCGTTCGATAGCGCCAATCCTTTCCTGTACGGCTACTCACTCGCATCGCTGAATGGCAAGTACGGACTGATCAACACCAAGTTCGAGTTCGCTATCCAGCCTGTTTATTCCGGACTGACCGGCATGAGCAGCGACGGTCTGGTGACCTATCAGGCAGCTTCCGACAAATACGGATTCCTGGACAAGAACGGCAAGGTACAACTCGACAAGAACGGCAATCCGCTCTACTTTGAGTCTGCCGGCATCTTCCGTGACGGCTATTGCGTTGTCTGCTCCGACCTCTCACGGGAGGATGACCGCATCCCTACCTACCAGCTCATCAACAAGAAGGGTGAAGCTACTATCAGCGAGGGACAATACATGTATATGCAGAACCTCGGTCTGGGTATCGTAGGCGCTGTGAAGAAGGACAAAGACGCATACTACTCTCGCGAAGGTCAACTCATCAAGGCTGACGGTACGGTGCTCTCCAGCAAGACGTACAACGATGCCGGCGAGTTCTCGGCTGACAAGGTGGCATATGTAGGAAAGCTTGAAGGCGATGACATAAAGTACGGATATATTGACGAAAAGGGTAACGAGGTCGTTTCTCTCATCTACGACAACGCCAACGTTTCTTCCGAAGGCTTTGCTTGGGTGCTTGACGACAAGACCTGGAAGCTGCTTGAGGTGAAGAAAGGTAACATTGCTTTCGCATGCAAGGAGATCACCGACAATGTATATGAGCGTCCGCTCTGCGGCGTGCACAACGGTCTGACACTCGTTGGCAAAGCTTCGTATTCTGATGGCGACGTCTCACGTGAGTACCGCTGGGTGGACACCAAGGGTAACACCGTGTTCTCTTGGAACTACGACCAGGACAAGTACCGCGGCGACCTCGAGCCGGCAGCGTGGGCTCCTGCACGTAAGCAGAACAAAATCGAAATCGACGAGTACGTGTTCCTCAAGTAATACGTCCGTCTAATAGTTAATGTACAAGAATACAGTACACAGTAAGCATGTATCGAACAGTCTCCGTCGCGTGATGATCATTCTCGCGGCGGAGATATTGTTGTTCGTGCTGCCGCAGTCGCTCGCAGCCGACGAGTTGGATTATCCCTGCCGTCCGCTGATTGCCGCCGGAGCCTATGGTACGGCGCAGACGCAGCTGGAGCAGTTGACTGCACAGACGCCTGACGACTACACCGTGTACTATGCCTGCTACAAGCTGTTTGTAACCCGCGCCAACCCCAAGCGCGATATCAAGAGGGCGTATGAGAATCTCTGCCTGTCGCAGGACAAGCTCAATGCCGCTTCCGCAAAGGAGCGCGCTAAAGCCGAGAAGAACGGCTACACCCACCAGCTCTACTCCTCGGAGTACGCCAATGTCACGCTCCTCGCACAGCTTGAGGCGCAGCGCAAGAACAGCGTTGAGGCCTGGGACGAATACCTCGCCACCTACCGCCGTGCACCGCAGAAGCAGCTCGTGCAGGCTACCAAGACCCGCAACACCCTCGCCTTCCGGCAGGCGGAACGCGCCAACACCGTCGAGAGTTACCAGGCGTTCATCACGCATTATCCCGATGCGCCCGAACGACCGACAGCCGAGATCAGGATGTACACCCTCGCCTATAACGCTATCATCGACAAAGGCTCCGAGCAGGAGTGCCGGCAGTACGTCGAGCGCTATCCGGGCAGCCCGCATCGGGACAAGGTGCGCGACCGCGCCGACGAGCTCGAGCAACGGCGTATCGTCAAGCGCTGGGACTGGCTCACGCAGAAGACGTACCTCACCGATCACACCCAGCCTAACCGCTGGCGCGACACGACGCTCGTCTATCTGATGCGGTATATCCGCCGCACACACGCCATCGAGGCGGCACGGTGGGGCATAATGAACACACCCCGCCCCTACTCCGACAGCTGCTGGCTCACGCTGCGCGACGTATGCCTTGAGGATACAACGCTCAAGCCCCTCGTCACGTTCTACAACAGCTACTCCTCCTACGCAGTACCCGAACAGCAGAAGGCGGACAAACAGCTGCTGGATGCTCATAACGACTACCTCAACGGCACAATCACCGACGAGCAGTATATCGACCTCGTAGCCCCCGCCTACCCCGCCTACTACCGTCTGCAGGGACTCATCCGCGCGGATGTCAAAGCCAAGCGCTGGGCGGACGCACTGGCTACGGTGCGCGCACACAGCCGCGCGTTCGGCAACGACAGACGGTACCTCGACCTCGTGCGCGTGCTCGAGGAACCCGAGGATCCGAAGATGGCACCCACATCCATCGGTGCCGGAGTGAACACCCCCGACGGCAACGAGTTCGCACCGGTCATATCCGCCGATGGCAAGCAGCTGTACTTCTGCGGTACCAAACGCCCGGGGAACATAGGCAAGGAAGATATATTCTTCAGCAGCATGACTCCCAAGGGCTGGAGCAAAGCTACGCCGGTCACCGAGCTCAACACCGCCGATGCCAACGAAGCGCCGCTGTCCCTCACCGCTGACGGCACGACGATGATCATCTTCAAGAGCGGCAAGCTCATGCTCTCCCACCGCACGAAAGACGGCTGGGGACCGTTGCAACCGTTCTCGTCCACGGTGAACATCAGCGAATGGACGGCGGACGCCATGATCACCAGCGACGGCAAGGCGCTGCTCTTCGCGGCACTGAGCAAAGCCTCACACGAGCACCAGACATCCATCAACATCTTCGTCTCTTTCCTCCGTGAGAACGGCGAGTGGACGAAGCCCTTCGGTCTCGGACCGAACATCAACACCACACGTATCGACCGGTCGCCGTTCTTGCACCCCGACATGAAGACGCTGTACTTCTGCTCCGAGGGTCACAGCAGCCTCGGTAAGATGGACGTGTTCGTCTCCACGCGCCTGAGCGAACGCAGCTGGCTCGAGTGGAGCGAGCCCGTGAACATCGGCAAGGCGATCAACACCGTAGGCAACGAGTGCTGGTACAAGATCTCTACCGACGGCTCGCTGGCGTACTTCTCCAAGCGCGAGAACAAACAGAACGACCTCTGCCAGCTCTCTATCCCGCAGCACTTCCGGCCGCAGCCTGTGACGACGATCTCCGGTACGGTAACCGACATCCACGGAGCACCCGTCGTGACGATGATCCGATGGGAAGACCTCGAGACCCAACGCCTCGTAGGACAGACGCGCACCGACCCCGAGGACGGCAGTTTCTTCATCGTGCTGCCCGAGGGTAAGAACTACGGATACTATATCTACAATGAGAAACTCTTCCCTGTGGCGGACAATATCGACCTGCGCGAGACCCATGAGTTCCTCACCGTGGAGAATAACATCACCGTAGCGTCTATCAAGGAGATGATCGAGACCGAGACGCCGATGCCGATGAACAACCTGTTCTTCAACACCGGCGAGTACGAGCTGCTGCCACCATCCGTGGCGGAGCTCAACCGTGTGGCGGCGATCATCCGGCAGCAGGGACTGCCAGTTGAGATCAGCGGGCACACCGACAATGTCGGTACCGACGAGTACAACCGCGCGCTCTCCGAGAACAGAGCTAACGCCGTGCGTAACTACCTCATCAAACTCGGCGTGCACAAGGAGCTCCTGCGCACGCACGGCTACGGCAAATCCAGACCCGTTGCCTCGAACAACACCGCTCAAGGCCGTCAGAAGAACCGCCGCGTCGAGATGAAGTTCATCAAAAAATAATTGTTCCTGTCACATCGTAGCGTTCACGAGCGCATCGTGGACGATCCGTTGAATGAGTTGGTTTACATTGCAAACATGCGAGGGTATCAGCCTCGCATGTCTAATTTATTAAAGCTTCGCCTCGTCGATTACCGACCACTTGTTCGTATCGTTATCCATCGCCTTGAGAACAATAACCAGATCCTTGTACGAACCGACACCGCCCTCACGCAGCTTGGCAATAGCGGAAGCAAACGCATCCTTGGCGCGTTTGTCGGCATTGGCCTTCGTGTCCTTGTAGATGATTGAACCGGCTTGGTCCGAGGTTTTCTGCATCTCTGCCACAAGACCAGGCATCTCGTTCAACTCGAACTGAGCGCACATTCTCTCATCCTGTTCAATCCTGTCGTCCAAAGCAACGACATACTGATAGCTGCTCTTCTGACCATTCTCACATGAGGTAAACAATACGGCAGTCACTGCCAGGCAGCATACTACTGCCAAAGAAAAAAACTTTTTCATAACAATTACAAGTTAAAAATTATAAATCATAAATTAGTGATTTCTATTCCTCGATAACGAGTTGCACCGCCCGTTTGTCACCGGACTTGACTTCGACCTTGACGAGTGAGTTGCGTTTGTCCTCGGCATTGTAGGTGCAGAAGTAGAACGTAGCGGCATCGCTGAGTTTCTGACCGGCAACACTGCTCGGATCAAGATCATCGGGCGACTTGAGGTCAAAGTGCGCTACGCCGGCGCCATTGGTCTTGGCATTGCCGGTGGCATTTGACTTGTAGAGCGTAGTGCCATCGCCCAAGCCATTGTCTTTGAACTTGTACACTACTACGTCGGCAACATGCTTGCCGTCCTTCATTACCTCGACATCCACCGTTGCCTCGGTTTTGAAATTAGCACACGAGCTCATTGTTACGGCTACGATTGCAGCCAAGAATAAATGGATCTTTTTCATTGTTGTAAAAAATATGAGTTGATAATTTGTTTTCGTTACACTTGCTAAGTTTGTACTCGCAATACACTTACGGGTGCAAAGATACAAAAAAAAATCCACTTTTGCAAGTATTACGTGCAAAAATTTACGCAGACTGTCTTTTTTTTGTGGATTTTTTTACGCAGACTGTCTTTTCGGGACGAAATATCCCCTATTTATATTTTCAGCGCGAGTCCCACGAACCACGTGCGGGGTGTGGTGATGCCGTAGATATACCCTGCGTCACGGAGCGGACCTTTATCCAGATCGCGCTGGTACTGGTCGAGCACGTTCTTCACGCCTGCGCTGAGGCAGAGGCAGTAGTGTTTGTACAGATGCAGGTCGTACGCCAGGCGGATGCCGAGATCCCAGAATGAGGGAGTGACTGTCTCCTGATCCTGCGCGACGTACCCCGCGAGGTGTGGCACGATCATCGATCCGGTGGCTTTGCCGTTGATGGAGACGGTGAAGTTCCTGACAGGCACTATATCGAAGAGCAGGTAGCCGTAGTTATCCGGCGTGCGTAACATCCTCGTCTGCGCGGGCACGGCGGCACTCCACTGCAGCGGCACGGTATAACGACTCTGCTGGAAGGTGTAGCCTGCTGAAAGTTGAAAGTTGACAGTTGACAGTTGACAGGATAGTTTGCCCTCGATATTCAGTCCTCCGACCCATGCGCCGTGTGCGTTCGTGCGGGTGAACAGGATGTTCCCCGCCGCATCGGATCCTTCCTCCCTCAAGAAGAACACATCCTGCAGATAGGTGTAGAACCCTTCGGCAGTGAGGTTGAGTTCGCACGGTCCGAAGCTATGGTACCAGTCGGCGCTGAGTGTGGCGCTATGCGAATACTCCGGTTTGAGGTTCGGGTCGAGCGTGATCAGGGACACGTTACCTCCGACAGCGGCGACATGCAGATCCTCGTCATAGGCTTGCGGAGCACGGTATCCGCTGCTGTATCCTGCGCGCAGGACGAGTCCGCTGAGCGGCGTGTAGCGGAACGTGGCACGCGGTGCGACAACGGGTTGGCGCAGGAAGTTATGTTTCTCCACGCGTGCACCGGCAAGCACGCTCCACTGCTCGGTCTTCCACTCGTTCTGTGCATACGCGCCGACCACATGCACGTTCTGAACGATATCGCGGTTATATCCGAGCATCTGGTCGTGCAGTCCGTTGTAGTTGTACTCCGCGCCGACCGTCAGGTCACCTTGCGCTGCGCCGCAGGGGTAGGAGAAGCGGTACTGCAGACCGGTATTAGACGTCAGATCGCTGCTACGACCGTAGGCGTTGAGGTCTTGCGCCGTGCCGAAGTAACTCTCGCGACCTATATGCTGCATAGCCGAGTAGGCGGAGAGGAAATGGCGGTTGTCCTGCGAGTACCAGTCGAAGGCGAGAGATCCGGCGTCGATATTATGGCGTAGCTGCTCGGCTATATCCGCCTTGTGCGGCTCGAGCTCGATTAGGTTCCCTCCGCGTCGGTAGTCCGTGGTGTGGTGGTACTCGGCTGTCAGTTTGCTATACGCGCTGGTCTTGAAGAACAGCCGTGTGCCTGCCGTTGTGGCACGCAGCTGCGGCACCTCGCTATAGCCGTCCAGATCGCGGTCGTAGGGGCTGCGCGTGCGGTGCGAGGCAAACAGATAGGCGCCGATCTTCCTGTTCTCAGACATGACGGAGGCATTCAGGTCGGTGTGGATATCGTAGCCGGCATGCTCGTTGATATGCGTGCTGTTGGATATGTTGATGAAGTTCCGCACGGGTTCCTTGGTGATGATGTTCACCACTCCGGCTATGGCGTTAGCGCCGTACATAGCCGATCCTCCGCCGCGTACGACCTCTATGCGGTCGATCATCGCCGCGGGCACCTGCTCCAGTCCATAGACCGATGCCATGGACGAGAATACCGGCCGCGAGTCCATAAGGATCTGGGTGTATTGGCCTTGCAGTCCGTTGATACGCAGATCGGTCTTTCCGCAGTTGCTGCAGGAGTTCTCCACGCGCAGGCCGGGCTGAAAGCTCATCGCCTCCGCCATACATGCGACGGCGGTCGTCTCGAACAGCTTGGGCGACATGACGTTGACGATCGTAGCCGCCTCCTGGCGCTTGGTGGCATAGCGGTTGGCGGTCACCACCACGCCATTGAGCTGCTGGCTCACCTCGTGGATGGTGGCTTTCAGCTCGATCGTCCGGTCGGCTTCCATGTTCACGGGCAGCTCCAGCGTCTCGTAACCGACATAACTGAACAGGATCGTCTGATGCCCGATAGGCAGATCCTGCAACAGGTAGTGCCCGGACTCGTCGGTGACGGTACCGATGTTCGTTCCTTTGACCTGTACATTGACATATGGGAGGTGCTCGCCCGTGCATTCGTCCAGCACGTGTCCTGTCAGGTGGGCATCATACTGCGCCGCCATGGGCAAAGCCGTGAATAATAATGTAATAATTAGCGTTTTACAAAGAACAGTAGGGGTTAGTTTTAACATTTAC
>CACZRD010000108.1 GCA_902783545.1 uncultured Bacteroidales bacterium | reverse complement strand
TTTGTTCTCGCGGATATAGACAGTTGCTTTCTCAGCTGCGGGGTCAAAGGTGATATAGGAGTTCGTCTCCTGCTGCCAGCTTGCATCGCCGAACCAGGAATCCCATGGTCCGAGATCCTTACGCTCCAAAGAGATATAACCGCCGAACCAGTCGTCACCGCCTTGCCCGTCCGGACGGAAGTGGATGATATATTCGCCGGAAGCTTTCACTTCATAATAGTTGGTGTTGACACCACCCGGATACCAATTGTTGTCTTCGATGGTTGCTCCGTCGGAATATACAACCTTGAATGTCTCGCCTGCCAGCAGCAAGCTTGCATACAGGTACTCGGCTTCGTTCTCGGGGTTCTTGGTCAGTTTGTACTTCGGATCCACCGTTACCTCGTTCATCGAGCCTACGATGTAATAATCCATCGTCGGGATCCAGCGCGGGTCACCCAGATCCGAGCCGTCGGTGCCGGCACCGAACGCCGGAGACCCTGCTCGAAGGAAGAAGTTGCTGTTGGCAGCGTCGCGAAAGAGCGGGTCCTCCTGGATACAGCCGGTGATGGTCGGTCCGCTGTGAATACCCATATTGTCATCCTTGGTGTAGTTGAACGTCAGGCAGTTCTTGACCTCGCCGTCAGCGTTGTACACAGCACGTCCGCCCGCATACTCCTCCGGCATCATGAAGATGCTGTTGGATACAACCGGAGCTATCGCATTGGGGATCTTGATTGCCCCGTAGTCGGTGTTTTTCACCTCGCAGTTGTAGAACGTGCAATGGTCGATGAGCACCTTGCCCGAGGTAGCCTGTACATCAATCACGCCAAGCGACGGAGCGTTGGCATCGGTAGTGATGTTGGCAAAGGTGGAGTTGGTAATCTCCAGACCGGTAATGCTGGCATACTTCAGACTGACGCAGTTATAGAGGTTGTCATGGAAATAGCAGTTGTTGATCACCACAGAATCCAACTGCCGATCCGAACGAGTGTGGATGATAGCGTTACTCTTCTGCTTCCAGCCATAGAACTCACATCCGTTCAGTATGAGTTTCTTGTCTGCCGAACCATCCGCCGGCACAATGACCTCACTGTAGCTGCTCAGGTCACTCAGGTGCCCGCAGTCGAACTTGATATTGATGAACTCGGCACGTGCACCGGATTTCAGGCGCACAGGCACTTTCGGCACCAGGATAACCTCGGCACCCTCCTCCGCCATGACGGTCACGTTCTTGCCGGTGAAAGCGATATAGTCGCTGTTCGACTCAATATACGTACCAGCTGCCATAACGATGACATCACCGCTGGCGGCAGTACTCAAAGCCTTGCGCAGTGCATCCGTCGTGCCGTCATTGATGTTTATCACACTTGCATTCGCCACCAACGCTACCAGCATTGCTGCGAATATTGAAAATATCTTTCTCATACGGATTAGATTTTAATTGTTAGCCTGTTTATTATTGCTCCACCTTCTGTCCGAGCATGTTATATACCTGACCGTTCTTGAGGATGAAGATCTGTCCGCCACGGATGAACTTCTCCCCTTCGCGCATCAGCATCTCCACATTCTCAACGCCGACCATCGGAGCTGTGTGCTCCTTGGTGCGGCGCACCTTCATCGTGTTGATCAGTGTGGCGTTGCCCTTCGAGTCCGCAGTATAGGAATTGAGCTCGATGCCGTCATCCTTCACCGTGAACTTCGTGAACGAAGGTGCACCGGGCTGACCGAACATACCGGTGAACAGGTCGAAGTAGTTCTCTACATCGTGGTGGCTGCCGTCAAACAGCAACTCCGGATCGGTTGTGTACTTGTCCTCCATCTTCTCACGGCTGTACGGATAGTAGCGCTTGCGACCGCAGGTAGCGCCGATGAAGTAGAGTGTACCGTCGTCGGTGGTGAATGTACCGCCTTCAATACCGCTCATGTTCGTATTCGTATTAACTGCAACATGTGTCGTGTCGGTTACAGCACCTTCCACCAGTTTACGCGTGTCGGGGTTAACCGGGCCGATCACCTCATAGCAGTGGTCGTGACCTTGGATAGCCAGGTCGATCTCGCACTCCTTGAGGATCGGTAACATGATCTCACGGAACAGAGGTATCTCTGAATCCACAGAGTGTCCCGAACCGGAGAAGATGTTCTTGTGCGAAAGCGTCACACGGTACTTGGTATTCGGGTGCTTGGCAATCTGCTCCTTGAACCAGTTCTGTACATCCGTTGACAAGTACGCCGATTTCATCAGCGGCTCCGGATTAGCAACATGCTCGCTACGCCACCAGTCTTGCAGCGAATAGACGAGGAAGAGCACGTCGCCATAGACGAAGCTGTAAGTGATACCGTGGAACTGAGGTTTGGTCTGCGCCATCGACCAGAACTCGGTATTCGTATTGAAGTGGTAGTCGTAGTTCAGCAGCGGGCTGTCGTCATGGTTACCGTCGGTTACGACCATCGGCATCTTCATAATCACCGGACGGATCGACTCCTCGAACCAGCGCTCCCACTCCCATTCGGAGTTAGCTTCAGTACCCGTCTCAACAAAGTCACCCGGGAACACGCAGAACCGTGCATCCGGCGCCGCATTGGCGGCTGCGGTAGCACACCACTTGGCATTCTCCACATACTCGGCATCTTGAATATGGCTGTCGGACATGTAGATGAACGAGTATTCGCCTTGTGCCGCATTCTGCGTGCGGAAATGCCCGATCTTGCTCCAGTGTCCGTTGCCCTCGTTATCCGTATATCCTACACGCCAACTATATGCCGTACCGGGCATCAGGTTGGTTGCCATAGCCTTATGGCTGACATACTTGTATGCAGTCTTCGGCGACATTCCGGTAGCTTTGATCAGACCGGATGTGGACACCGCATAACGCAACGGAACGGTAGTGGTAGCCTCAGCGTCCAGCGTGAGCATGTTGTCGCCCACAAAATCGGCAGCCGTGGCATTCGCCTTGGCAACGATCTGCACCTTGCCGTCGGTGATACCTTCGTTGGTGAACCACGTGAAAGCCATGTTCGTACGCGGGTTGCCATTGAAGTTAGCCACCATACAGTACGGCTCGGTCTTGGGCACCAGTTTCGTAGCCGCCTCGTTCATCGCGGCGATCTTGTCGGCGATAGCCAGTATCTCCTCATCCGTAGCCCAGAAGCTATCCACACGTGCAGTCTCCTTGGCTACCCAGAACGGGATAAACGACGGGATGGTATAATCCTCAATCTTATAGAGTTCGTCTGCCTCCAACACCTCGTGCGGGTAGAGTACGGGCGGTTTCGGACTGACATTCACCGTTACATAATCGGTGAAACCGCCATCTTCGCTCTTTGCACGTACAATAGTCACACCCTCTGCCACGCCGGTGATGATACCATGGTTATCCACCGTAGCCACAGCCGGATTGTCGCTCGTCCAGTTCAGCTTCTTGTTGGTCGCCTTACGCGGGGTGAAGACCACCGTAACAGCCACCTGGCTCTCTGCATATACATCCACCGACTCCTGGAAGATATCGATATCCTCCAGCGGGATAAACGGTGCATCCGGATCGTACTCATAGGCACCTACATCCACGCCGGCACCCTTCGGACGCGTTACTCCGGCGAGGTCTGTAGCAGGCGCTACATCCGCTTTACCTTTGTCAATCAGGTACGAACCGGCAGCTATCGACCAGTCGGCACCTTGCATCTCGGCAATCTGCGCAGGGCCGGTCGGCACACCGATAAAACTGGTCGGAGCCACGAAATGCGGACCATCGGCAGCCTCATTATCGGTGTTCAACGTCAAACTGATGAACGGAGTGCTGTTGAAGCCTTGGTCAGCGATGTTATGGCTGGACGGGGATCCTAAGATATAGTTCGCCGGATCGGCAAAGCCGTCTTCTGCGCGGTTGCCCCACATGACGGAGTTATATACATATCCCTCCGAGTGGATACCGGCGTATTTGACACCGTAGTTGTTAACAAACGTACAGTTATATACTTCACCTGCGGGGTTATATACGCCACCCGAGTTAGGCCATGAGTCGCTGCCTGTGTTGTTATACAGCACGCAGTTGCGCATGATGCCGCCGCGCAGTGTAACCGATCCGTAGCCGCCCTCACAGCCGCGGATTATACAGTTCTCAATCACCGCACCCGTGTTATGAATAGCACTGGCGGAGCTGGCAGCCGTACATAGTTCGATGGTACAATTGCTGATTACTGTGGGCAGCGCCTTGTTCGCTACGTCCACGTAGATTGCACCCGCTGCGGACTGCGAATGGCAGTCGCGGATGATACAGTTGTTTACCGTCATGTTGCCGCGCATATAGATCGCGCCTCCGGATGAGGCGTACTCTGCGTGCTCCAGGATCAAGCCGTCATACAACAGCGGGATAGTAGGCTCAGCCTCTGCTTTGATGAGCAGTTTGCCAAGATCCGTACCGTCGATGATCGTCTGGAACAATTCCGGATCACGCATACCCGAGGTAGCTTCATAGCCGCCGAGGATAGATACAAACGAGCCCTCTTTGATCGTTACGCGCTCGTTGTACGTACCGGCAGCCACAAACAAAGTGTCACCGTTAGAGCAGGCGCTAAAGCCGCTTGCAAGTTTCGCCTTGGCTGTAGCCCATGACAAGCCGTCATTATTGTCATCGCCGGTTGTCTGGCTGACATAATGGTTGGCTGCTGATGCCCACAGCGCAGTTGCCGAGAGCATCAAAATGAACAATAACTTTTTCATGATACATTTGATTTAATGAGTGTTAATCAAAATAGCGAAGGTGTTGTATGCGGCTTATTACGCACAACGCGCATCGTGTTATAGAGCGTTACGTTGCCCTCATCGTCATCAGCTGTATAAGAGTTGAACTCTATGCAGTCTTCTTTCACCGTAATCTTAGTGAAACTCGGAGAACCCGGCTGACCAAACATTCCGGTAAAGAGGTCGAAATAGTTTGGTATATTATGCTTTCCCTTCTGGTAATCTTGCTCCATACGCTCGCGAGTATGCGGGCCGTAACGTTTACGACCACATGTCGCGCCGATGAAATAGAGCGTTGCATCATCCGTGCAGTAAGTACCGCCCTTATATCCGGTCATGTTTTTTTCTGTACCACCCGGCACGACCTCACGGTCGGTGATAGCATCCAGCAGAGGAATCAGATTCGCTGTATCCGGATTAACCGGACCAATCACCTCGTAGGTGTGGTCATGACCTTGCAGCGCCACGTCAATCTCGCAGGCTTTCATCGTCGGCAACATACATGCGCGGAACAACGGCGGCTCTTCGTCCGTCGAGTGATCCGAACCCGAGAACAAGTTGAAGTGCGCCAACGAAATACGATACTTTGTATTGGGGTTGGCAATAGTTTGGTCTTTGAACCATTTGCCGAGATGATCGGTCAGGTAAAGCGAGGTCCAGTCAACGTAGCTATACGTCTCACGCCAGAAATCTTGCATCGAGAATACGTAGAAGAGCGCATCACCATATACGAAACTATAGACGATCCCCTCAAACTGCGGAGCACTCGTATAATTGATATTGAAATCATTGTTGGTGTTGAAGTGAAGTGTATAGTTGATGTTCGGGCTATCGTCGTGGTTACCATCTGTCGGAGCAAAAGGCATGCGTTCAATAATGGGCGGCATTACTTCCTCGAACCAACGCTCCCACTCCCATTCGCTGTTAGCCAACGTCCCGTCTTCTACGAAGTCACCCGGGAACGCGCAGAAACGTGCGTCAGGAACAGTCTTTGCCGCTGCTTTGGCACAACGGGCAGCGTACTTGACATACTCCTTATCCATAATATGGCTGTCGGTCATATAGATGAACGAGAACTCGCCCTGATTGGCATCCTCTGTACGGAAATGGGCAATCTTGCTCCAGTGACCTTCATAACCTACACGCCAACTATATTCCGTACCCGGAATCAAGTTTTCCGCCAATGCCTTATGACTGGTATATTTATATTTTGTACCAACGGGTAATCCGGAAGCTTTTGAAATATACCCGCAAAGTCCACAGTAACGTAGCGCCTTTTTGGGAGTGGTCGGTGTAGCCTCTATGGTTATAACGTCACCGGCGAAATCTGCCTCAGTAGCATCAGCCTTTGCGACGAGTTGTACTTTACCCTCTTCGATGCCTTCGTTGGTGAACCACGCAAAGCCCATGCGGGTCTTCGGGTCGCCGTTGATAGTGGCTACCATGCAGTACGGCTCGGTCTTCGGCACGAGTTCCTTGATCTTCTGACGCATCTCCTCGAGGTTCGCCTCGCTGGGGGTGTTGGCACATGCTTGAATAGCAATCTTCAGCATCGTGTGGCTGGGGATGGTCCAGTCTTCTGCGGTGTACATCGAGTCTGCACGCTCCCACTCCGTCAGAGGCACATATTGCCCAGTGGTGTCAGGTTTCTGATCTTCCGGCTGTTCCGGCTCGTTAGGGATCTCCTTCTTGCACGCTGCAAGTAGTACGATGCAGCAAGCCATCAATAAGTAATAGAACTTTTTCATACTCGTATTATTTTTTTGTATATTGTTATTTCACTATCGTCATCTCATTGAACCGTTCAATGCGCCCGTCGGGCAGCACCTTGAAGGACTCCATGAGCAGGTCTTTCTTCCTTACTGTTACGCGCGTGTAGCTGGGCGCGCCCGGCTGCGCGAGCAGGCCGGTGAACAGATCGTAGTAGTTCTCCACCTTGTGGATATGCTTCGATGCCTCCATCTCCTCACGCGTGAGCGGCTCATAGCGTTTCGCGCCGCAGGTGGCACCGATGAAATACAATGTGCCGTCCTTGACATTATACTCGGACTGCCGGCGGTTGACAGCCGACAAAATGGGTTTGCGGGTGTCGGGATCCACAGGACCGATAACCTCGTAGCAGTGGTCGTGGCCTTGCAGCACGAGGTCGATATGGCAGTCTTTCATCACAGGCAGCATCGTCTCGCGCAGTAGCGGTGTCTCCTTGTCATGCTGGTGACCGGAACCGGAGAACAGATTCTTGTGCACCAAGCCCACGCGCCATGTTGCCTCGGGGTGCGCCTTGACCTGCCTGCGCATCCAGCCGCCGAGGTCACGCTCCAGGTACTCCGACGTGCCTGCCTCGTAGTCGTACTCCCCGCGCCAGAAGTCTTGCATCGAGAAAGCGATAAGCTGCATGTCGCCGTAGGTGAAGCTGTAGTTGATACCGGCAAACTGCGGACGAACTTGCGCCTCGCCATTAAACGTCGTATCGGTGTTGAAGTGGTACGAGTAGTTCTGCAGCGGCGTATCGTCATGATTGCCGTCGGTAGGCACCAGCGGCATGCGCAGCAGCACGGGATGCAATGCCTGCTCGAACCAGCGCTCCCACTCCCACTCGGAGTTGATATCTGTGCCGGTGTCCACAAAGTCGCCCGGGAACACGCAGAACCGCGCATCCCGCTCGTAACGCGCCACCGCCTCGGCACACAGACGTGCGGCGTCGATATATTCCTTGTTCTGTATATGGCTGTCGGTCATGTAGATGAAACTGTACTCCCCTTGCTGTTCATCCGCCGTGCGGAAATGCCCGACCTCACTCCAGTGACCATCCGCACCTACGCGGTACGAGTAGTCTGTACCCGGTTGGAGGTTTTCCGCTACGGCCTTATGACTCACGTAGCGAAATGCCGTGCGTTTGTCCATCTTTGCCGCTTTCAGTACTCCCGAACTCGATATCGCATAATGCAGCGGCACGGTGGTCGTTGCCGTAGCCACAATCTCTCTGACTTCCGAAATCTGACTTCTGAAATCTACGTCCTTGGCGTCTTTCTTGGCAATGATCTGCACTTCTCCCTGCTCAACACCCTCATTCGTGAACCAGCAAAATCCCATCCGTGTCTTCGGGTCACCGTTGATAGTGGCCACCACGCAATAGGGCTGCTCTTTCGGTTGCAATGTCACCGTCTCATCCATCAGGTGCGCCACAAAACTCGGCACACTATAGTCCGCTTTCTCATACAGCGTATAGTCCTTGTTCGGATCCACACGTTTCGGCCCCTGCGGCATCGACGCTATGCGGTGCGTCGGCTGACCGATGCTGTAGTCCGCGGCAAGCATTATCGCCTCCTCTGCCTCGGTCATCGGCACGCCGACGAACGTTGCCGGATCGCGGAAGTGCGGACCATCGGATGCCTCGTTGTCGCGACTCAGCCACGGCTGCTCGAAGAAGTGCGATTCAAAGCCTTCGTCCGCACGGCTCGTGCCGGACAGACTCTCATCGGAGACGTAGTTCGCCGGATCGACAAAACCGTACTCGTTCACGTTACCCCACATCGTACATGCATACACCGAGCTCTCGCTATGGATACCGCCGTAGCGGTCGCCGTAACAGTTGGCTATGGTGCAGTGCGTGAGCGTACCGTCGAAGTTCGCCACGCCGCCGGCATCCGGCCAGTAGTGTCCCGTAGCCGTGCAGTTGTGAATCAGGCACTCCTCCAGCTTCGCGCCTAATGCCGAAGCCTCGGGCATATCGCCCTTGATGAGCACGCCGCCGCACAGCACGCCGCTACAGCCGCGGATGATGCAATGCCGCATCATCACCGTACCGCGCAGCCACGCAGCACCGCCACGCTGGTCGTGACGGGCGTTCTGCAGCACGAA
>CACZRD010000107.1 GCA_902783545.1 uncultured Bacteroidales bacterium | reverse complement strand
TTTGCTGTCAGCATCATCGCCTTCGGCTGGGGAGCACTCATCACCACAGCGATCAGCATCGCTACATGTGTGCTGGCTGAGTGGTGCATAACGAAGTATATGCTCAAGCAGCAGCCCTCGTTGCTCGACTTGAGCGCAGTACTCACAGGCTTGCTGCTGGCGATGAACCTGCCGAGTAACCTGCCTTGGTGGATGACCATCCTCGGCGCCGTATTTGCCATCGGCATCGGTAAGATGGTCTTCGGCGGTATAGGACAAAATGTCTTCAACCCGGCTCTCGTAGGCCGCGTGTTCCTACTCATCTCGTTCCCGGCAGCTATGACCACATGGCCTGTAGCTAAGGGATTTGCTACGAGTTACCTCGATGCTGAGACGGCCGCCACACCGCTCTCGTACATGAAGCACGCCGTGATCGAGCATCAGCAGTTCGAACTCGACAGTTTCCTTGATTCGTTCCTCAGCTGCGTGCCCGAACATATCATGGGCGGCTCAATGGGCGAGATCAGTGCACTCGCACTGCTCATCGGCGGACTATTCTTAATATGTACGCGCGTGATAAGTTGGCATATTCCAGTTTCCATCCTCGGCACGATAGCTGTTTTCACGGCTATCCTCAGTGCTTGCGGTATAGGTAGCGGGCCAATGACACACCTGCTCACAGGCGGCGTGATGCTCGGCGCTATATTCATGGCTACCGACTACGTCACCTCGCCTATGACGGCTTGGGGAAAGATCATCTTCGGCGTTGGTATAGGCGTGATCGTCGTTGTTATCCGTACGTGGGGCGCGTACCCCGAAGGTATGTCGTTCGCTATCCTGATCATGAACGGCTGTGTGCCTCTGCTCAATCGCATTGCTCCCAAACGCTTCGGCGAGGTCGCCAAGAAATGATAAATGCATCCGCCATGATTGGTGGATCATAAAACAACAACTACTATGAAGAAGTTAGAAAGTACACTCAAGAATATGATGCTCTCCCTCACCTGCATCACCATCGTTGCAGGCGCGGCGCTTGCCGGAGTGAACATGCTCACCGAGGAGACCATCAATGCCCAGAAAGAGGCACAGAAACAAGCGGCTATCTCAGCTGTGCTGCCCGAGCACGCACGCATCGCTGATGCCGAAGAGGCTGAAGGCTTGGTTATCTACCGCGCCTATGATGCCGACGAGCAGTTCGTTGGAGCAGCTGTACAGACTGAGACCAACGGATTCGGTGGCAAGATCAAACTGATGGTTGGCTTCGATGCCGACAACCGGATCGTCGATTACGCTATCCTTGAACACGCCGAGACCCCGGGCTTGGGCTCGCATATCGTTCACTGGTTCAAGAATGCCGACAAACCCTCTCAGAACATCATCGGTCGCAAAGCTGATGGCCATATGACCGTCAGCAAGGACGGCGGTGAGGTAGATGCTATCACTGCAGCTACAATATCCTCACGCGCCTTCCTTGGTGCTGTCAATGCCGCCTACGCAGGTCTCCACGGTCATGACGCTTACACCGGAGCAAGCAAACAGCATCACCCCGCTCCCGAAGCCGAAGAGGCTGAACTTGCTGATCCAGACGCACAAACCGGCGTAACAGTGCCTGCTGAAGGCGTGGATAGCATCGCAGCCGGCGAGAATGAGGCTAACCAGATTGTTAAACCCGAATAATCACACGACAATGAATAATTCATCAAAAACATTATTGAACGGCATCTTTAAGGAGAACCCGACGTTCGCCTTGGTGCTCGGTATGTGTCCGACACTCGCCACTACCACTTCCGCCATCAACGGTATGTCGATGGGCTTGGCTACGATGTTCGTGCTCGTGTGCTCGAATGTGGTTATATCCCTTCTCAAGAACCTCATCCCCGACAAAGTACGTATCCCGGCATTCATCGTCGTGATTGCTACGTTCGTTACCATCGTCGAGATGCTCATGAAAGCCTACACTCCGGCTATCTATGACGTGCTTGGTCTGTTTATCCCGCTGATCGTTGTGAACTGTATCGTACTCGGTCGCGCGGAAGCTTTTGCTGCCAAGAACAGCGTAGGTCTCTCCGCTCTCGACGGCATCGGTATGGGTCTGGGCTTCACGCTCTCGCTTACCGTCATCGGTATCATCCGCGAACTGCTTGGTACAGGTACTTGCTTCGGCTTGCATCTTATCCCGGACAACTACGGCATGTTACTCTTCGTCCTCGCACCGGGTGCATTCATTGTCCTCGGCCTACTGATGGGACTCTTCCAGAAATATGTGAAGAAGTAAATCATAAATCACAAATCACAAATAACAAATTGTAAATTATGTTGTATTTCTTAATATTCATATCGGCGATATTTGTTAACAATATCGTATTGAGTCAGTTCCTCGGAATATGTCCGTTCTTGGGCGTCAGCAAGAAGATTGATACCGCCCTCGGTATGGGTGCAGCCGTGACTTTCGTCCTTGTGCTCGCAACCATCGTAACGTACCTGTTGCAGATGTTGCTTGATTCCTTCGGACTCGGCTTCTTGCAGACGATCCTGTTCATCCTCGTCATCGCCACGCTCGTGCAGATGATTGAGATCATCCTCAAGAAGATCTCTCCGTCGCTGTATCAGGCTCTCGGTGTGTTCCTTCCGCTTATCACCACGAACTGCTGCATCCTTGGTGTTGCTATCCTCGTGGCTAACGGCACGAACAAACTCCCCGAAGGTCTTGACCACAACCTGCTCACCGGTACGCTCTTCGCTTTGGCTACCGCCCTTGGCTTCGCTATAGCACTTGTACTCTTTGCAGGTCTGCGTGAGCAACTGCGCCGCAACGACGTGCCCAAGGCAATGGAGGGCACTCCTATAGCTCTCATCACCGCAGGTATCCTTGCCATGGCATTCATGGGATTCAGCGGTGTAATCTGATTCTCTTGTGTCATAACCAAACAGCAACACAATGAGAAAGACCATCTACCTGTTGCTTGCTGCTCTGGCGTTCATCTCGTGCGCCGGACAGCAGGCACAAACAGACCCGACGCTTGACCGCTCGGGTTTTGTTGAACTGACCGAAGTCATACCGGACGCTATCCTCGAGATCCGTTACTATAGCACGTACAACTTCGTTGGAGCGCGTGTTGACGGCTATGAACGGCCGCTGGCATTACTTACACGGCAAGCTGCTGACTCGTTGCGTGTCGTCAACGACGAACTCAAAAAGCAAGGCTACCGACTGAAGATCTGGGATGCCTATCGTCCGCAACGTGCAGTCAATCATTTTATCCGCTGGGCGGAAAACCTCAGCGACACAACGATGAAAGCCGTGTTCTATCCGATGGTGGACAAGTCCCTGCTCTTTGAGCAGCAGTATATCATGGCTCGATCAGGGCACTCCCGTGGCTCAACAGTCGATCTCACACTCGTGAATACCTTGACAGGCAAAGAACTTGATATGGGTTCGCCTTTTGACTGGTTCGGAGGTGAGAGCCATCCTGATTACACCGCTCTGACAGAGCAGCAACTGGCTAACCGTCATATTCTGTGGGACGCAATGCTGCGCCACGGGTTCAAGATGATTGATAGCGAGTGGTGGCATTTCACGCTCATCGACGAGCCTTATCCTGACACATATTTCGACTTTCCGATACAATGAGTACCCAGCACAAAACGTCACATTTCCTTTTCTTCACACTGCTTGCAGTATGCACGTTTTCATTCATAGCCTGTACGCATCAGAACTCCGATGATGCACAGATGAACGCTTTCATCGACAAACTGATGGCAGAGATGACTCTCGAAGAGAAGATCGGACAACTGAACCTTCCTGTCGGTGGTGACATCGTTACGGGAGGGGTGCATAGCAGTTTGTCAATGGAAGACATCCGCAACGGAAAAGTGGGCGGACTATTCAACCTCAAAGGTGCACAGGCTATCCGCGATGTGCAACGTATTGCCGTAGAACAGAGCCGCTTGGGGATTCCTCTCCTCTTCGGCATGGATGTTATTCATGGCTATGAGACGATCTTCCCTCTTCCGCTTGCTCTCTCCTGTTCATGGGATTTGCAGGCTATCGAGCGTTCGGCGCAGATCGCTGCCCGTGAGGCCACGGCAGATGGTATTTGTTGGACGTTCTCGCCCATGGTGGATGTCTGCCATGACGGTCGCTGGGGACGCATCAGCGAGGGTAGCGGTGAAGATCCCTATCTCGGTAGCCGCATAGCCGAGGCGATGGTCAGAGGCTATCAGGGGGCATCGCTTGCTGACAAGCAGACAATGATGGCATGTGTCAAGCATTTTGCTCTCTATGGTGCAGTTGAAGCGGGACGCGAGTATAACAATGTCTATCCCGATGACTTCCACGCCTTCAATGAATATATGCAACCGTACAAGGCGGCAGTCGATGCCGGAGCGGGTTCAGTGATGGCGGCGTTCAATACGGTGCATGGTATCCCCAGTTCCGGCAACCGCTGGCTGCTTACCGACCTGTTGCGCGATCAGTGGAAGTTCAATGGTTTCGTCGTTTCTGACTATACTGGCGTGCAGCATCTTGGCGACAACGGCGTCTCTGCCTCTCACGAGCAGAGTAATATCCAATGCATAGAGGCAGGTCTGGATATGTTGATGGTTGGCGAAGATCTTGATCAACTTGTCGCCGCAGTGAACGAAGGACGTTGCAGTAAGCTGTCTATTGATAATGCATGTCGGCGTATATTGGAGGCGAAATACAAATTAGGTCTGTTCGATGACCCTTATCGCTATTGTGATACGACGCTCCGCGAGCAGGTGATCCTTTGTGATGATCACCGCGCTGAGGCACGACGCATAGCTGGCGAGTGTATGGTGCTTCTCAAGAATGACAACAATCTGCTCCCGCTCCAAAAGAAAGGAACAATAGCGCTGATCGGTCCTCTGGCAGACGCGCGTAACAACATGGCAGGTACATGGGCTGTGGCGGCTGTGACTGATAAGTACAAGACGGTGAAGGAAGGCATGGAAGATGCCTTGCGCGGTACAGGAGCGCGGCTGTTGTACGCCAAAGGCTCCAATCTCATGTACGATGCATCGCAAGAGGCTATTGCAACCATCTTCGGTCACTCGATACGCGATGACCGTAGCGTAGAAACAATGCGCCAAGAAGCACTAAACATCGCCCGTCAGGCAGATGTCATAGTAGCAGTCATGGGCGAAGCCTCTGAGATGAGCGGTGAGTGCGCATCACGCGTGAACATCGAGATGCCCGATGCACAACACGATATGCTCGCCCGGCTCGCCCAGCTTGGCAAGCCGATAGTGCTTGTGCACTTTGCCGGGCGTCCTACAGTCATGAACTGGGAGTCAGAGCACCTTCCGGCAATCCTTGAGAGTTGGTTTGGCGGAAGTGAGTGCGCCGATGCGATAGCTGATGTGCTCTTCGGTGACGTCAATCCGTCAGGCAAGCTTTCTGTACAACTGCCGCGGCACGTAGGACAATACCCGTTCTCGTACCGCGCAATGCGTACATCGCGCCCGAATGAAGGCGGTGACTTTGCTAAGTACAGCAGCTGCTATGCTGACGTGAGCAGCAAGCCGCTCTATCCGTTCGGATACGGCTTGAGTTATACGACGTTCGCTTATTCTGACTTCTATCTGACGGACACTGTTATGCCTCTCAATGGCTCGGTTGACGTGCACGTCACGGTCACTAACACAGGCAATCGTGCCGGTGCGGAGATCGTGCAACTGTACATCGCTGACCGCGTAGCCAAAGGCGTACGCCCATACAAAGAACTGCGCGGATTTGAGCGTGTCGAACTTGCTGCCGGCGAGAGCCGTGAGGTGGTCTTCACCCTCGATGCCGACAGGATGGGGTATTATGAACCGTACAACCTCACATGGACGATGGAAAGCGGCGATGTTGATGTGATGGTAGGTGCCAATAGCGCTGAAACAGAGAAGCGCCTGTTACATGTCCAATAGGCACATACAACGTGCTACAGATACATACGATGTATAAACGAAAGAGAGGTGGCATATCGCATGCCACCTCTCATCATATAAAGTAGAGTGATTGATTAGGTCTTATTTGCCTATATCAATAAGCCACTTACCCTCAACGAGTTTCACTTTCTGTGTGTCTTCTTTCTTTTCTCCATTGCCGAAAGTTACGGTGTAAGGAACAATAGCGCTCTGACCGTCTTCTGCGATCTCAGCTTTGCCCACCTCAAACGATGCGATGCCGCCATCTTTCTCTATGGCCTCTTTGCCTTTCTCTTCCATCATGGCAGTAAATTGTCCTTCCTTGTCGTCTATGCCCATAAGCTTAACAGCGGTAGCATAGTCGCCTTTCTGCATGCTCTTGATGTAGGATTTAACAACTGCTTCCGGGGTGTTGGAAGAGCAAGCTGCAAACAGCATAGCCACCAGGGCAACGCTCATCAGTCGAAATAACTTTTTCATAATCATTTAAATTTTAAAGGTTTGACATATAGAGTAGTTACACTCTTTTCTAAATCGTTTGGGAAGATACATTCTTCTTCCGCACATA
>CACZRD010000106.1 GCA_902783545.1 uncultured Bacteroidales bacterium | reverse complement strand
GCGGATAACGGCGGTCATTGAACTGCTGTAGTCATACTCGTCGGGTGCGGTCCATGTCGGACGTGCCTCGTTGCCTTTGAGGGATTGTGGTGTCGTTTTCTTATCTTTGCAGCCCGTAACAGTAAGCAGCAGAACGCACGACAGGAGTGCCAAGAGATGTCTTTTCATATTTGTGAGGTTTAATTATTGATTCGCATAACGGAGTCGGCAAGCCGCCAACGGCGTTCACATGACTTCCGCCTGCAAAGTTACGAAAAATTTTGTAGAAAAGCAAATAATTTCCTAAAAAAATTTTTCTATGGTATCATTCTCCCCAATCCGATCGGTCGAGTTGACGGAACTGGATAGCTTGCAGCAGATGGGATGCTTGCAATACATCCGAAACCGGAATCTCGGGATTAGCAGCCGAGTCGAGGTCAGCGATGGTGCGTGCAACCTTCAGAATACGGTCATAGGCACGTGCTGACAGACCGTATAGCTCCATAGCAGCGCGCAGCTGCTGCTCGGCTTGGGCATCGGGTTGGCAGTACTGACGCACCATGCTCGGCGTCATCTGGGCGTTGCAGTGGATAGCTGTGCCCTTGAACCGCTCCGTCTGGATGGCGCGCGCCTTGCATACCCGCTCGCGGATGGCCGCCGAAGATTCGCCATCTGCCTTTCGGCGCAGGTCGTCGTAGTTCACGGCATCAATGTGACATTGTATATCTATACGATCCAGCAGCGGACCGCTGATGCGGCTCATGTAGCGATGCCGTTGTGCGGGCGTGCAGGTGCACGGGTGCTTCAGATCGCCGTAATGCCCGCAGGGGCAGGGGTTCATTGCCGCTACGAGCATGAAGTGCGCGGGGTAATCTACCGACAGCTTGTTGCGTGCCACAGTGATATGTCCGTCCTCCAGTGGTTGACGCAGTACCTCAAGAGCTGTTCTCTTGAACTCTGCCAGCTCGTCGAGGAAGAGTACGCCGTTATGCGCCAGACTGACCTCGCCGGGCTGCGGGTTTGTGCCGCCCCCCACAAGGGTGACGTCGGTAATCGTGTGGTGGGGTGAGCGGAACGGACGGCGCACAATCAGCGTCTCATGCTCAAACTTGCTGTTCGCCCGTTTCCTCAATTTGCCGGATACGGAGTAAACCTTCGTGGTCTCCAGCGCTTCGTTCAGCGTCATCGGTGGCAGGATCGTCGGTATGCGTTTTGCCATCATCGACTTGCCTGCGCCCGGCGGGCCGATCATGATGATGTTATGTCCGCCTGCTGCGGCTACCTCGATAGCGCGGCGTACTTCCTGTTGGCCGCGCACCTCGGCGAAGTCGATGTCCGAACAGAATGCGTAGGTGCTGAGCAGTTCATTGACATCCACGTGTGTCGGCTCTGCGGGCTGCGTACCGTTGAGGAATCCTATCACATCCGTCAGGCACTCAAATCCATAGACCTCTATCCCATCGACCACAGCCGCTTCGCTGGCGTTCTCCGCCGGCAGAATGACACCACGGAATCCGTTGTTCTTCGCTGCCATGGCGATAGGCAGGCAGCCGTGTACGGGACGCAGATGACCGTCCAACGAGAGCTCGCCCAGTATCAGAAACTCCGAGAGTAGGCGACTCTGCACCTGTTCGGTGGCAGCGAGTTGCCCGATGGCCAGCGTCAAGTCAAACGCCGCACCTTCTTTCTTGAGGTCGGCGGGCGACATGTTGATGGTATATTGCCGTTGTGGCAGATGAATGCCGGAGATCAGTATAGCGGATTCGATGCGGTCATGTCCCTCCTTGACGGCAGCGTCAGGCAGTCCGACCAGCGTGAAGTCGTAACCCGGCGTGGCGTGCACCTCTACGGTGACGATCACGGCGTCGATGCCGACAACGGCAGCGGAGTAGGTGTTAATCAGCATAAGCCTTGACGATATGTGTTACGAGGTGGTGACGGACGATGTCCTGTTGGTTGAACTGCACGATCTGTATGCCTTTGATGTCCTGCAATCGCGCCATAGCATCGCTCAGTCCCGAGCGTTGTGAGGTGGGCAGGTCTATCTGCGTGAGGTCGCCTGTGACGATCATCTTACTGCCCAAGCCCATACGGGTGAGGAACATCTTCAGCTGCAGCACGGTGGCGTTCTGTGCCTCATCGAGGATAACCACTGCGTCGGATAATGTGCGTCCGCGCATGAACGCGAGCGGCGCTATCTGTATCGTACCGCGCTCCATATACTCTTGAAGTTTGGTGGCGGGTAACATGTCTTGCAGAGCATCGTACAGCGGTTGCAGGTAGGGATCGATCTTCTCTTTCATATCGCCCGGCAGAAAACCGAGTTTCTCGCCAGCCTCTACGGCAGGGCGCGAGAGGATGATGCGTCTAACCTCTTTGTTCTTGAGCGCGCGCACGGCAAGGGCGATAGCCGTGTAGGTCTTACCCGAACCGGCAGGTCCGACGGCAAACAACAGATCGTTGGTAGCAAAGCCCTCAACGAGTTTGCGCTGGTTAACCGAGCGAGCCAAGATAGGCTTGCCGCCAACACCATGCAGAATCAGATGATCGTGGGTGACGGTATCGGGTGACGAACCGTGGATGAGATCGAGGATCGTTGCCTCATTGAGCGAGCCGCGCTGCAAGCACGCCTGCTCGCAACGCTCGACGATGGTCTCAAAACGCTTGACTGCCTGTTCGGAGCCGGTGACCTTGAGTTTGTACCCTCGTGCCACAATACGCACATCGGGGTGCTGGTTGCTCAGGCAGAGGATGTTTGCATTGTTTACGCCGTAGAATGCCGCGGTGTCAATAGCCTCGTTCAGGGTAATAACTGATTCCATGCAGGGATATAGTCTAAGAATGTGATTTGTCGTTGTTCGTTAATATGAGCCACCACCGTCTGCTTGCCGTTGGCGAGGATCAGGTAGGGCGCATGCACTGTCGTGTTATACACCGCTGCCTGATCGAGCACCTCTGTGGTCAATGCCACGTGCTCCGCCTTGAACTCAAGGAGCATCAGCGGTTGCAGGTTCTTGGTATAAACCACGGCATCGCAGCGTTTCTCTACTCCGGCGCCGACTGCTATCGGCACTTCCACTCCAATGAGCGACTGCGGGTAGCCGTATTGCTCCACCAAGGCGCGCAGAAACGTCTGCCGTACATACTCCTCCGGCGTGGCGGCTACGTACTTACGCCTGAACGGGCAATATATCTGGCTTTTGGCCATTGGCTTTTGGCTATTTCAGGTAGTTGTCCTTGAGCGAGCAGGTGCGGTTGAGTACAAGATGCTCGGCTGTGGTGTCAGGGTCAACAACGAAGTAACCTTGCTTGAGCAACTGGTAGTGGTTCTCTTGCTCCACGCCTTCGACAACCACTGGTGCATGCAGTTCGCTGCGCAGCGAGCCCTCGACCTTGATGTTCTTGACAATCAGGCTGTCGGGGTTCAGCAGATCGCGGAAGTCACCTTCCTCGGCGCTCGGGTTCTCGCAGGCGAACAGGCGGTCATACAGGCGTGCCTCGGCATCCAGTGCTGAATTGCACTCCACCCAGTTGATTGTGGCTTTCGTCTTGCGGTTGCCTCCCTCGGTGCCGGACTTGCTATCCGGATCGTAGGTGGCATATACGGTGGTGATATTGCCTTCGGCATCTTTCTCGCAGCCTGTGGCTTGGATGATATACGAGGCTTTGAGTCGCACCTCTCTGCCGCCCGGGCTGAGACGGTAGAACTTGTTGTCCGCCTCCTCGAGGAAGTCCCCGCGCTCGATCCACAACGCACGACCGAAGCGCACCTCACGTGTGCCAAGCTCCTCGTGGCCGTCGATGTTCTCGGCGATGATGGTCTCACCCTCGCCTTCGTAGTTCGTGATGACGAGCTTGACGGGATCGAAGATAGCGCACACACGCGGAGCAGTCTCCTTGAGGTCTTCGCGAATGGTGTGTTCGAGCAGTCCGACATCAATCATGCCTTCGACCTTCGTGTAGCCGATCTTATCCATGAACTCGCGGATAGACGAAGCGGTGTAACCGCGGCGACGCAGACCACAGACGGTCGGCATGCGCGGATCATCCCAGCCGGCAACCAGACCTTCCTTGACGAGCTGGAGCATCTTACGCTTGGACATCACGGTGTAGGTGATGTTCAGGCGGTTGAACTCATACTGATGCGGACGGTAGTCGGGGCCGTAAGGCGACAGACCTGCGAAGTTCTCACCGGCGAACTGGTCGATGAAGTAGTCGTAGAGCGGACGGTGTACAACGAACTCCAGCGTGCATATCGAATGCGTCACACCCTCAAAGTAGTCGGACTGTCCGTGCGCGAAGTCGTACATCGGATAGACGTTCCACTTGCGCCCCGTGCGGTGGTGCGGGTGCGAGGTGATGATGCGGTACATGATCGGATCACGGAAGTGCATGTTCGGGTTCGCCATGTCGATCTTCGCGCGCAACACCATCTTGCCTTCCTCTATCTCGCCGTTCTGCATGGCTTGGAAGAGTCGCAGGTTCTCCTCTACCGGTCGGTCGCGGTAGGGCGATGCCACACCGGCTTCGGTCGGAGTGCCTTTCTGCTCGGCGATCTGCTCGGCAGTCTGCTCATCGACGTAGGCTTTGCCTTCCTTGATGAAGCGGATGGCAAGGTCGTAGAGCTGGTCGAAGTAATCCGAAGCATAGTAGATCTGTCCCCACTTGAAACCCAACCAGCGGATGTCGCGCTCGATGGAGTCCACGTATTCGGTGTCCTCCTTGGCGGGGTTGGTATCGTCAAAACGAAGGTTGCACACGCCGTTGTACTTCTCTGCAATACCAAAGTCCATGCAGATAGCCTTGACGTGACCGATATGCAGGTAGCCGTTGGGCTCGGGCGGGAAACGGGTCTGAATACGTCCGTCGTTCTTACCCTCTGCTAAATCGTTCTCAACGATCTGTTCAATAAAATTCAAGCTGCGTTCTTCCATATTATTGTTTGTTTAATTTCTAAAACCTTGTTAAAACCTCGTTCAAACCTCGTTCCAGACGTACGTTTTATCCCACGCTTCCGCGGATGATTCCTCTTGACGAGGAGGTGATGAAGTTGATGATAGCATCGCGCTCGGCAGACTGCGGCAGGGTGTCATTGATCTGCTGTAATGCCTGCGAGACGTTCAGTCCGGACATATAGATCAGCCGGTAGGTGTCCTGGATAGCGGCAATCTGCTCACGCGTGAAACCACGGCGGTTCAGTCCGACACTGTTGATGCCGCAGAACGATACCGGTTCGCGTGCTGCAATCACGTAGGGCGGGATATCTTTGTTCACGCCCGTGCCGCCTTGTGTCATTGAGTGCGCACCGATATGTGTGAACTGATGCACCAGCGATCCGCCACCGAGGATGGCGTAATCATCTACCACTACCTCGCCGGCCAACTGTGTGGCGTTGGACATGATGATATGATCGTGCAATAGGCAGTCGTGCGCTACGTGCGAGTAAGCCATGATCAGGCAGTTGTTACCTACCACGGTCTTGCCTTTCGATGCCGTGCCGCGATGTACGGTGGCGCACTCGCGGATAGTGGTGTTGTTGCCGATGATAGCCAGGGTGTCTTCACCGTGGAACTTCAGGTCTTGCGGAACAGCACCGACCACTGCTGACGGAAAAATCTTGCAGTCATCACCGATACGCGCGCCGCTCATCACAGACGCGTTAGCCATCACTACTGTACGCTCGCCGATAACCACGTTCTCTTCGATATATGCAAACGGACCGATCTCAGCCGACTCGGCAATCACTGCCGACGGATGAACATATGCTAAAGGACTAATCATATAAATTACAAATTATAAATTACGAATTACAAATCACATATTATTCTTGTTGGGGATAAATTTTGTTACGCAGTTGCCGTGCGCACGAGGTATTGAACGTGTGCCCGGGTTTCTCGGCGTAGATACGTCCCTGGATCCGGCAACCCACCAGCGACAGGTCGCCGATGATATCCAGCAGTTTGTGGCGCGCCGGCTCGTTGTGGTAGTGGATCGGTGACAGGTAGCCGAGCTTCGTGGCATCCAGGTGCGGCTGCCCGAGTTTGTCGGTCAGGTAATCCAAGCCTTCCTGCGACATAGGTGTCTCGTAGATCACCAGCGCGTTCTTCAGATCGCCGCCTTTGATCAAGCCCATGCGCAGCAGAGGCTCAATCTCACGAACGAAGCAGAACGTGCGTGCCGAAGCAATCTCGCGCGGGTAGTCGGCCAGGTCGCGCAACTCGGCACGTTGGCGCTTGAGGATATGCGAGGGATAGCACACCTGCACTTCCACCTGATAGCTGTTGTCCGGCAGGATCAGCAGACGGTTGCCGTGCTCGGAGATATACTCTATCGGTTCGCGTACGACATAGACCTCCGCCTCGGCGTTCTGCTCCACGATACCGGCCTTCTGTATCGCCTTGACGAAAGGCAGCGCGCTGCCGTCCAAGATAGGCAACTCGGGGCCGTCAACACTGATCAGACAGTTGTCTATTCCCAAGGCATAGAGGGCAGACAAGGCGTGCTCCACAGTGGATATACGCCAGCTGCCGTGCTCCAGCACCGTGCCGCGCTCGGTAGCCGACACGTAGTCGGCATACGCGTGGTGAGTAGGCTGGTCGGGTAGGTCGGTGCGACGCAGACATATACCGTAGTTCTCTGCGGCAGGAGCGAATGTCGCGTGGATATACACGCCGGTGTGTAACCCTTTGCCCTCAAAGGTAAAGGGCTGTGCTATTGTATGTTGTTTCATTTGTCTTTTGTTAGTTGGTTGATTTGCCGTTGCAGCTCCGGCAGGCTCTTGAATACGATAGATGCGCGCTTCCATGCCATGGCATCAATAGCCGGCATGCCTTGGTATTGTCCTGCCTGACGGATCGAACCGACCGCGCCGGCCTTGGCGCCTAATACCACATTGTCCGCTATCGTCACGCGGTTGGCTATACCAGCCTGACCGGCCAGGATACAATGTTTGCCGACGGTTGTTGAACCGGCTATACCTGACTGTGCGCAGAGGAACGTCGATTCGCCGACCTGCACGTTGTGAGCCACTTGCACGAGGTTGTCGATCTTCGCGTTCT
Source organism: uncultured Bacteroidales bacterium (assembly GCA_902783545.1). Taxonomy (GTDB): domain Bacteria; phylum Bacteroidota; class Bacteroidia; order Bacteroidales; family Paludibacteraceae; genus Colicola. The sequence continues at coordinate 3,134 of CACZRD010000106.1, read as the reverse complement.
TCTTCACGCGTGTCTCACCCATCATCGCGCGGTCGATGGTTGTGTTGGCACCAATCTCCACGTCATCCTCGATGGTTACCGAGCCAATCTGCGGGATCTTGTGGTTCACACCCTCGGCATCCGGCTCAAAGCCGAATCCGTCAGCACCTATCACGCAGCCTGAGTGGATGATGCAGTCCTTGCCCACCGTGCAGTGGTCGTAGATCTTCACGCCGGAATAGATAACCGTGTTATCCCCTATGCGCGTGTAGTCGCCGATATACGCTTGCGGATAGATCTGCACGCCCTGACCGATCTGTACACCCTTGCCTATGTACGCGAATGCTCCGACATACGCATCATCGGGCACACTCACGCCCTCGGCGATGAACGATGGCTGCTCAACGCCTTTCTTGCGCGGGCGCAGAAACTCCGCCACGCCTTGCAGCAGTAAGCCTATAGCCTGACGGGCATTCGGCACAAGGATGAGTGTTGCCTTGGTACTCAGCGAGGCGTCATACAGGTCGCGGGTGAGTAGCACTACCGATGCTTCGGTGCCTGCCAGTGCCGGCAGAAAACGCTGGTCGGTGACATATGACAAGGTGTTCGGACGACCTTGCTCTATCGGACTGACATCGTTGATCGTGACGTCAGCTTGTCCGATGATCTCGCCCGATACGAAGGCAGCTATTTGTTGTGCGGTAAATTGCATGATTGTTATTGATAATAGAATAGATATAACTTCTGTGGTTTGTACGTCAGCGTCTGCAGATTCAGCATATCCGACGCCTCGGCGATGTTACGCACCGTGCCGTCGTTGTACAGGATGTCAATGCTGTCATCTTTCTCGCTGTAGGTGTTCGAGGTCGATATGTGCTCCGAGAAGAAGTACTCCGCCTCGCTCCTTGATATGCCGAATCGCTCGGCGTATTGTGCCTTGAGTTCGTTGCGCTCCGTTGCGGTGAGCGGCTGCTGCAAGAGTCTGCCCTTGAAAAGCCGACGGTTGACGAACGCCTCGGCCAGCAGACGGAGTGTGGTGTCCTCATGCGTCTGCCAAGCTTTGATGGCTGACAGGATATCCGAGTCGTCCAGCAGCGCATACTGGTTTAGCGCGTAACTGTCATGCACGAACATCTCGCCCGTGATATGCTGGTACAGGAAGTAATGCAGTGCCGGTGGGCAGAACAGCTGCTGACCGCTTGTCGCCAACTGCTTGGCGCGCTCCAGGATCTTGATGAGCAACTGCTCGGCGGCAACGCTGGTCTTGTGCAGATACACCTGCCAGTACATCAGCCGTCGTGCCACAAGGAACTTCTCCACCGAATAGATGCCTTTCGCCTCAATCACCAGATGGTCGTCCACCACGTTCAGCATCTTGATCAGTCGCGCCGATGCCACGCTGCCTTCCGTCACGCCCGTAAAGAACGAATCGCGGCAGAGGTAGTCCATCCTGTCCATATCGAACTGCGAGGAGATCAGCTGGTGGAGGAAATGTTTGGGGTACCGGTTGCGGAAGATGGCAATCGCCGTGTCCAATGCGCCGTTCATCTCGCGGTTGATCTGCTCCATCATCAGCAGCGACACCTCTTCATGGGTGATGCCTTCGATGAGTGAGTGCTCCATCACGTGCGAGAACGGCGCATGACCGAGGTCGTGCAGCAGGATGGCAACCATCGCACCATCGGCTTCTTCCTGCGTGATCTCTATGCCTTTCTGGCGGAGCGAAGCGATGGCGTCACTCATCAGGTGCATCGCACCGATGGAGTGCAGAAAGCGGCTGTGCTGTGCGCCCGGATAAACGACATACGACAACCCAAGCTGTCGTATGCGGTTCAGACGTTGCACATATGGATGCTGCAACACGTCGTATATGAATTCGTTCGGTATAGAGATAAAACCGAATACCGGATCGTTAATAATCTTTCTCTTGTTCGCCATGGGCTACTGATTGCTGATTGCTGACTACTGATCGCCTTTATCCAAGGTACGTCCTCAGCACCTTACTCCTCGAGTTCTGCGCAAGGTTATGAAGCGCTTTTTCCTTAATCTGGCGCACACGCTCACGCGTGAGACCTTCTTCCTCACCGATCTCTTCCAGCGTCTTCTCCTGCACGCCGTCACCTACGCCGAAGAACTTACGGATGATACGCTGCTCACGGTCGCTGAGCGTCGCCAACGCACGGTTGATCTCCTGCGTGAGCGATTCGCTGATCAGACCTCGGTCGGCACGCGGCGAATCCTGATTCTCCATCACGTCAATCAGACTGTTGTCCTCGCCGTCCACGAACGGAGCATCCATACTTACGTGACGCCCCTGCATGCGCAACACCTCGGCAATCTTGTCAATAGGCATATCCAACTCCTCCGCCAACTCCTCGGCTGACGGACGGCGCTCGAACTCCTGCTCGAAACGTGAGTACGCTTTCTGGATCTTGTTGAGCGATCCCACTTGGTTCAGTGGCAGACGTACGATACGCGCCTGCTCGGCAAGCGCCTGCAGAATCGACTGACGAATCCACCATACAGCATAAGAGATGAACTTGAATCCACGGGTCTCATCGAACTTCTCGGCGGCCTTGATCAGACCGACATTTCCTTCGTTGATAAGGTCAGGCAGGCTCAGGCCTTGGTTCTGATATTGCTTTGCCACGGATACGACGAAGCGCAGGTTGGCATTCACCAGTCGTTCCCTCGCTGCCATGTCGCCGTTGCGGATCTTTCCCGCCAGTTCGACCTCTTCTTCTACGGAAATCAGGTCTTCACGACCAATCTCCTGCAGGAACTTGTCAAGCGACTGCGACTCACGGTTGGTGATTGATTTGGTAATTTTTAATTGACGCATGTATTATCTTTATAATCTTTGTCTTTTTCTGGGACCCCCAACGTAAACCAAGCCGTATGCTGTTTGCGGTGGGGAGAAATTTGGCCGGGATTTCTTCGTAATCCCGTGGCTGCTTGCAAGCAATCAGCCCAAACAATCAGCCCACTTTTGTCTTACAAGCGAGCTTGACGACAAAACCGCCCTGATTGTTTGTGATTCGGCCGGGATTCGAACCCGGGACCCACAGCTTAGAAGGCTGTTGCTCTATCCAACTGAGCTACCGAACCCGGAGGTGTCCCCGTTAATCGGGGAAACCGGCCTCCGCCGGAAGGGG
>CACZRD010000105.1 GCA_902783545.1 uncultured Bacteroidales bacterium | reverse complement strand
CGCTAATCCCGAGGACAGCAGCGAGAAGTTCTCGATGTCCGTATTCGCGCTGAACACCTGCCAGGAGGCTAACGGTGTATCGTGGCTGCACGGTGAGGTCAGCAAGAAGATGTTCTCGCCGGTATGGAAAGGCTACTATCCCGAAGAGCTCCACGTAGGTTATGTAACCAACGGCGTACACATGCCGACTTGGGCTGCTTCGGAGTGGAAGAAAGTGTATCGTCAGAACTTCCCGAAGGGCTTCTGGCTCGATCAGTCGAACAAGGATATGTGGCGTGAGTACCTGAACATCCCTGACGAGATGATCTGGGGCACACGTATGTACCTCAAGAAACGCCTCATCGACTATATCCGTCACAAGTTCCAGGAGGACTGGATGAAGTCGCAAGGCGATCCTGCACGTATCGTGCGTGCGCTGAACGAGATGAGCCCAAGCACACTGATCATCGGCTTCGGTCGTCGTTTCGCTACCTACAAACGTGCACACCTGCTCTTCACCGATCTGGAGCGTCTGGAGCGCCTCGTGAACAACCCGAACTATCCTGTTCAGTTCCTGTTTACCGGTAAGGCTCACCCCGCTGACGGTGCAGGTCAAGGCCTCATCAAACGTATCATCGAGATCAGCCGCATGCCGCAGTTCCTCGGTAAGGTTATCTTCCTCGAGAACTACGATATGGACCTCGCTAAGCGTCTTATCTCCGGTGTGGATATCTGGTTGAATACTCCGACCCGTCCGCTCGAGGCTTCCGGTACATCCGGCGAGAAAGCCCAGATGAACGGCGTGCTGAACTTCTCCGTGCTTGACGGTTGGTGGTACGAGGGTTATGTTCCCGGCGCAGGTTGGGCACTCACCGACAAACGTACTTACGAGAATCAGGCTCACCAAGACCAGCTCGACGCTGCTACGATCTACCAGATGCTCGAGAGCGAGATTATCCCGATGTACTACGCACGTAATGCACAAGGCTTCTCACCGGCTTGGTTGCAGGCTATCAAGAAGAGCGTAACGGAGATCACTCCACGCTTCACTACCAAGCGAATGATGGATGACTACTTCGACCGCTTCTACTGCAAGCTCGCCAAGCGTCACGCTACACTCGCTGCGAACAACTACGAGCTGGCTAAGCAGATCGTGGCTTGGAAGGAGAACATTGTTAACCACTGGGATGAGATCAGCGTCGTAAGCAGTAACATCGAAGAGGTGCTCGCTGCTAACCCGACGGTAGGTGAGAATTACAAACTCGAAGTCATCCTTGATACCAAGGGTCTTGGTGACAAGGGTATCGGTGTTGAACTCGTGGTAACACGTTCGTCGCTGCACAACAACGACAAGCTCTATCACGTTCAGGAGTTTGACCTCAAGAAAGCCGTAGGCTCGATCCTGCACTTCGAGACCGTTTACCAAGCCAACTACGCCGGTGCGCTGAAGTTCGGTCTGCGTATGTTCCCAAAGAACGACCTGCTACCGCACCGTATGGACTTCTGCTACGTTCGCTGGCTCTAAATGATCCATATCGAGCACTTATATAAGCGAATCGGTTCAACCTCCATCCTTAGCGACGTGTCTCTGCACATCACTAAGGGGGAGGTTGTCGGATTGCTCGGACCGAACGGTGCCGGCAAATCCACGCTGATGAAGGTGCTCACGGGATTGTGGAGAGCCGAGCAGGGCAGGGTAGAGGTCTGCGGCGTGGATGTGCTCTCGAACCCCGATGCCGTCCATCCCCATATAGGTTACCTGCCCGAGCAGAATCCCCTCTACGCGGATATGTACGTGCGCGAGTACCTTACTTTCATCGCACGTGTGAGGTGTTCAGCGCGCGCTACCGGTTCTGCTCTCGGCGCTAAGTCGCCGAGCATCGAGCAACTGATCAACCTCGTCGGCCTCACGCCGCAGGCGAACAAGCGCATCCGCGAACTCAGCAAAGGTTACAAGCAGCGCGTAGGACTCGCTGCGGCGATGATCGGCGACCCCGAGGTGCTCATCCTCGATGAGCCTACTACTGGTCTCGATCCTAACCAGCTCGAGGACATCCGTGCCCTGATCCGCGACCTCGGCAAGCATCACACGGTGATCCTCTCTACGCATATCTTGCAGGAGGTCAAAGCTATCTGCAGCCGCGTCGTCATCATCGACCACGGACAGATCCGTCTCGACCGACCTCTCGACGACATCCCCGACCTTGATGCCGCCTTCAAGTCCGCTACAGCAAGTGCCTAAATGACCCAATAAATGGTAAATGGTAAATGACAAAATGGTAAATGACTTTGACATCCGCCAACAGATGAACGAGAAGGAGCAGGACAATGCCCTGCGCCCCTTGCGTTTTGCCGACTTCGCCGGTCAGACGAAGATTGTCAGTAACCTGCGCATCTTCGTCGAGGCTGCCAAGCTCCGTGGCGAGAGCCTCGACCACGTGCTGCTCTTCGGCCCTCCGGGACTGGGCAAGACAACCCTGAGTAACATCATCGCCAACGAGCTCGGCGTAGGATTCAAGGTCACCTCCGGTCCGGTGCTCGACAAACCCGGCGATCTGGCAGGACTGCTCACCTCGCTCGAACCGAACGATGTGCTCTTCATCGACGAGATCCACCGCCTCTCGCCTGTCGTTGAGGAGTATCTGTACTCCGCCATGGAGGATTACCGCATCGATATCATGATCGACAAAGGTCCCTCGGCACGCACCATCCAGATCGACCTCAACCACTTCACACTCATAGGCGCTACCACGCGTAGCGGACTGCTCACCTCGCCCCTGCGGGCTCGCTTTGGCATCAACTGCCACCTCGAGTATTACGATGCGGATATCCTCTCCGCCATCGTCGCACGCAGCGCCGGACTGCTCGGCGTACATATCGACAGCCATGCTGCCGCAGAGATCGCCCGGCGTAGCCGCGGTACGCCGCGTATAGCCAACGCCCTGTTGCGCCGTGTGCGCGACTTCGCGCAGGTCAAAGGCGACGGCACCGTCGATCTCGATATAGCGCAGTACGCCCTCGAGGCACTGAACATCGATACGTTTGGTCTTGATGAGATCGATAACAAACTTCTTACTACCATCATCGATAAGTTCCGCGGCGGACCGGTCGGCCTGAACACCATCGCCACCGCTATGGGCGAGGATGCCGGCACCATCGAGGATGTCTATGAACCGTACCTGATCAAGGAGGGCTTCATCAAGCGCACCCCGCGCGGCCGCGAGGTCACCGAACTCGCTTACCGCCACCTCCACCGCTCACCCCTCTCCCACGACTCCCAGGCATCGCTGTTCTGACACCCTCCCTTCATCGCGCATACTTCTCCCCGTCGGCAATCGCCAGCGGGGTTTGTTATGCATTCAAATATTGTCCCGATAGCCTAAAAAAATACTTTCTTCTGCATATTGTACCTCAAAGGTCAATCTTTCCGCGAAATCGCAAACACGATGAAACTCGACGTAGCCACTGTGTATAAGTACTTTACACGCTCCATTGAGCACCTGAAAGCCAACACCCTGTGACATTATTATAGAGGGGCAAACCTCCCAACTGTTCCGCGTCCTGAATGCGCATCAGGATCCAACGGGGGCAAAACGAGGTTTTAACGAGGTTTTAACGAGGTTTTAACGAGGTTTACTAACTCGCACCTCGCTCCTCTCTACAAAGGTGTTCTGTGCCCGCGATTTCATGAGCGGGGCTCACTCACCGCTAACCATTAACCCTAAACCTTAACTATTATGGCATTATCAATTGTTGGCCCGGGTGGCATTGAGACCATCTCCGGCGCCCTGAAGAAACCCAAGAAACAGAACGGTCACAACCACGGCAACTACGTCATCATGACCCACCGTACGGCCGCAACCACCAACCCTAACTGCCAGCGTATCTACGTCAAGGCTGCCGACGCTTACAAGCGCTCGACTCCCGTCACCGCTGACGAGCAGGCACAGCGTGCACGCTTCGCGGCAATCGCTCGAGCTGTCGCTGCCCGCGGCAAGGACATGGCGCAGACCGCTACGGACATCGCTGCGTTCAACGCGCAGAAAGATCAGCCGGGTGGCTTGAAGACCCTGAAGGCGTACCGTTGGAACATCTGCGCTACGGCGTACGACCAGAACAACGGCTGACGCGTTCGGCAAGGGGCTCGCATCGGATTGCGCGATGCGCAATAAAGGCGACCCCTGCCTCCGCTCTGACACCCCATACGAAAGCAGAGCTTTCTGTGGGGACCCCATAAAGGAGGGGCGGAGGCGCAACCCACAAGCAGCCATAAACCTAAAAAAGGATTCTACTGTTATTTATGTTTATGTCCGAGGTTGGCTGTAACTCGTAGAGTAGTGATGCAGGCGGTTGGGCGGGTAGGTAAGCTCGCTTACATAGACGACCAGACGACTACAGTACCAGTCCGATAGGACAACAGACAACCGAGGGGTTTATGTAGGTTTATTTTCAAGACATCAGCAATCAGTAATCAGCTATCAGCAAT
>CACZRD010000104.1 GCA_902783545.1 uncultured Bacteroidales bacterium | reverse complement strand
TCGTACAAACGCGGTCTGGATCTGGACAAAGACCCGGTCTTCCAAGCGAAGATTGCGGATCCCGAACAACGCGCGTATATATACGGTAATACGGCGACGACCCTTGATCGTGAGATCCCGCAGAGTGCAAAGAACAGCGTGTTCATCTTCCTCGGAGCACTGACGGTCATCGTGCTGTTCGCTATCTTCCCGCAACTACTACCGAGTTTTGAGGTAGTTAAGGCGGTGAAAGGAGCCGGAGATATCACGTTGATCAGTGGTGTAACCATTAGTGCCAAAGAGTTGGCGAAAGCAGGTGTCGTAGCAGAGAACTTCACGGAGATGGGAATGGTGACGCTGAAGATGAACCTCGTCATTCAGATCGTCATGATCACCGCAGCGGCGCTGATGATTATCTTCTGCAAGGCGAGTCCGAAGAAAGCCGTTGCCGGTCCGGTATGGCAATCGGGTATGGTCGCTGTTGTAGCAATCTACGGCATCGCATGGATGGCAGATACGTATTTCGGTAATTACATGCCGCAGATCCAAGATATGCTCGATGATATCGTGACCAAGTATCCGTGGTCGATTGCGTTAGTGTTCTTTGCGGTGTCCGTACTCATTAATTCTCAAGGTGCAGTGGTGGTAGCAATGTTGCCACTCGCATACAAACTCGGTATCCCGGGCGTGGTGCTGCTGGGTGTACTGCCGTCGGTATATGGTTACTTCTTTATCCCGAACTATCCGTCGGATATCGCTACCGTGAACTTTGACCGCTCGGGCACAACAGTGATCGGTAAATACCTGCTGAACCACTCGTTCATGATGCCGGGACTGATCTGCGTGACCGTCTCGACCATTGTGGCGTATTTATTAACTTTGTTAATCTTCTAAATTATGAATATCAACAATAAATTCATTATCACGATTAATCGTGAGTTAGGTAGCGGCGGTCGCACGGTAGGTCGCAAGTTAGCGGAGAGATTAGGTGTCGAGTACTTCGACAAAGCCGTCATCAACGCCCTGCAAGAGCGCTATAACCTGTCGGTGGAGCAGATCGAGCAGCTCAAAGGTCAAGACACCGGTTGGTGGGCGGAGTTCAAACGTAAGATGACTTTCTCCGAGTCAGAATACGAACTCAACCAAACGAATATCGAGACCGAGGATGTCTTCCGTGCCGAAACCCAGGTCCTCAAGGCGCTGGCCAAAGAGAACTCCTGCGTCATTGCCGGCCGTACGGCGTGCTATGTCTTCCGCGATCACCCGAACCACCTGAGTATCTTCATTCAGGCTTCGATGCCCTGCCGCATGACGCGTGTGGCGCGTGAGCAAAATATGAGCAAAGAGATGGCACGTGTAACCATCGACAAGGTCGATAAGATGCGCGAGAACTACGTCCGCGAGTACACAGGCACATCGCGCTACGACACCCGTAACTACCAGCTCGTCATCAACATGGACGAACTGACCGAGGACGCAGCCGTAGAGCTCATCCTCAGTTATATCCGCAGCATGGCTGTCTGATGCGGAGCTAAGTTGCAGGGATAATATCTTCGACTTTCATCTGGAGAGAGGTAACGCCGTTGTAGGTGTTCTGCTCGATGCTATAGCAGACATCCACGGCGTTTCCGTTCTGTATGAACGTAGCCATCTCTCCTTTGCCGAAGGCTATACCAGTGATCGCCAGGCTGCGGTCGGTGAGGTCGAGCTTGAGGTGCTCGCCGAGCTTGCCGACGCGCTTGGTGTAACGATTGTTGATCAGGGCTCGCGTGACGAACCGCGGATGCGGGTTGTCCGGACCGAAAGGCTCGAGATGCCGCAGAACGTTGTAGAACTGTTTGTCAATATCGCTTAGTTGCAACTCTTCCTCCACGCGTATGACGGGCACGAGCTGCTCGTCAGTTATATGTGCGGCTACATACTCCTCAAAGCGTCGTTTGAACTCCGGCAGGTTCTGCGGCAGCATACTCAATCCGGCGGCGAACATATGTCCTCCGAAATTCGTGAGCAGGTCACGGCAGGAGTCGATAGCTGTATAGATGTCGAACCCTCCGACGCTGCGTGCCGACCCGGCTATGAGTCCGTCATCGGTATCGGCGAGCACAATGGTCGGGCGGTAGTAGTTCTCTGTCAGTCGCGAGGCGACTATACCGAGTACGCCGCGATGCCACTGCGGACCGTACGCCACGTTCGTGTGTTTGTTTGGGTGCTCGGGATCGGCTTCGAGTTGTTGGAGTGCCTCTTGTGTGATGGATTCGTCTTTCTCCTTGCGCTCGCTATTGAACGCCTCGATGGTCTGTGCAATCTCCGTCGCTACAGCATCATCATCGCTGATAAGCAACTCGACCGCCGCTCTGCCGGACTTGATACGTCCGCAGGCGTTGAGTCGCGGTCCTATACGATAGACAAGGTCGGAGATATTCACCTGCTGTCCTTCCAGTCCGGTCATACGCATCAGTCCCTGCAATCCGACGGAGGGGGTGGTGCTGATCTGCTGTATGCCGAAGTAGGCGAGCACACGGTTCTCACCGGTAAGCGGCACGATGTCCGAAGCGATGGACATAGCCAGCAGTTCGAGCAGCGGTGTGAGGGCCTGCTCGAAAGACATATTGTGTGTCTGGGCGTAGGCTTGTGCGAGTTTGAATCCCACGCCGCAGCCAGACAGATGTTTGAACGGGTAGGGATCGTTCGCTTGCTTGCTGTCCATCACGGCTACGGCTTTCGGTATCTCGTCGCCCGGGGTGTGATGGTCGCAGATGATGAAGTCTATATTGCGCAGCCGTGCATACTCGACCTTGTCGACGGACTTGATGCCGCAGTCCAGAGCGATGATCAGCGTGCAGCCTTGCTGTTGCGCATAATCGATGCCACGGAATGATATACCATAGCCCTCGGTATAACGGTCAGGGATATAATAGTCGATGTTCGTATAGAACGATTTCAGGAATCGGTACATCAGCGCCACAGCCGTCGTGCCATCCACATCATAATCGCCGTAGATCAGTATCTTCTCGCCGTTGTCGATAGCTTGTGAGAGCCGCTGCTCCGCCTCGCGCATGCCGAGCATGAGCATCGGATCGTGCAGTTGGCTGAGCGAGGGGTGAACGAACGCCGAGGCTTCTTCGCGTGTGGTTATCCCGCGCCGCACGAGCAACGCCGCCGCCACGGGACTGATGTGCAGTTCGTCTGCGAGCTTGTCACGAAGAGCCTGCTGCTCGTCGGTCAAGGTTTGTATTTGCCAGGAATACTTCATTGTAGGCTGTTAACTATTAGCCATTAGCTGTTGGCTGTTGGTCTTATCATTGTTCGGTCGGTGTCGCGCCATAGCGGCAGGGCTTCGCGGTAATGCTTGAGTACGGGCATTGACAGGTCGGCTATGCGTGTGCCCTGTTCGTCATCGGCGAACTTGAGCAATTCGTTCATGCGGGTATCGTACGCCACGGAGTGACCGTTGTAATGCCAGCCTGCGCCATCGTCACCCACAAGGTTCGCCGCTACGATGTAACACTGGTTCTCTACGGCACGCGATGCAACGAGTATATCCCACATCTTCACGCGTGCCTCCGGCCAGTTCGCACTGACGAGGATCAGGTCATAGTCATCACCCCACACGTTCCTTGCCCAAACGGGGAACCGCACATCGTAACAGATAAGCATCAGAATCTTCACGCCTTGGTAGGTGAAGACAGTGCGCTTCGTGCCCGGGGTGAAGAACCGGTCTTCACCGCCCGTGGCGTAGAGGTGCCGTTTGTCAATGAATTGTGGAGCAGCGTGCGGTGAGAGCAGGAACCCTCGGTTAAACAGCCTGCTGCCTTCGCGGCAGATAAACGTGCCGGCGACAGCTATGCCGGTATCATCCGTCAGCTGCTGCATGGCAGTCATCGTATAACCGTCAACGGGCTCGGCGAGATCGGGGCGATCGACGCAGAAGCCTGTTGAGAACATCTCCGGCAGCAACGCTATATCCGCCTTGTCTGCTAAGGCTGTTATGCGTTCCGCAGCGAGGGAGACGTTCCGACGAACATCTCCCCACACTACAGGATATTGTAGTACAGCTACTCTCACTTGGCTTTCGGCTTACTGATGGTCTCACGCATGGCGGTATCCGCTTGGATGTTCTGCATGCGGTAGTAGTCCATGATACCGAGGTTCCCGTTCTTGAACGCCTCGGCCATTGCCTGCGGCACGAGGGCTTCCGCCTCGATGACCTTGGCGCGTGCTTCCTGTGCTTTGGCTTTCATCTCCTGTTCGTTGGCAATAGCCATCGCGCGACGTTCCTCGGCTTTAGCCTGAGCGATGTTCTTGTCGGCTTCCGCCTGATCCATCTGGAGTTGTGCACCGATGTTCTTACCTACATCGATATCGGCTATATCGATACTCAGTATCTCGAATGCCGTTCCGTCGTCCAGACCCTTGGAGAGCACGAGCTTGCTGATGCTATCAGGATTCTCGAGCACCTGCTTGTGGCTCTCGGCGCTACCGATAGAGCTGACTATACCCTCGCCTACGCGAGCAAGGATCGTATCCTCACCTGCACCGCCGACGAGCTGCTTGATGTTCGCACGCACGGTGACACGGGCTTTGGCGATAAGCTGGATACCGTCCTTGGCAACAGCCGCTACCGGCGGGGTGTCGATCACCTTCGGGTTAACGGACATCTGTACCGCCTCGAACACATCACGACCGGCGAGGTCGATAGCCGTAGCCATACCAAAGGGCAGTTGGATGCCGGCTTTGCTGGCGCTGACCAGCGCATGAACGACGCGCTCTATATGTCCGCCTGCGAGGTAGTGCGCCTCCAGACCGTCACGCTTGACGTCTTCCAGTCCGGCTTTGTGCGCCTCGATCATACAGTTGACGATCTTGGTGGGCGGTACGCGACGGATGCGCATCAGGAAGAGCTGGATGAGCGATATACGCACGCCGCTGACCTGCGCGTTGATCCACAACATAAACGGTACGTAGTAGAAGAATATGATCACTGCAATGCACAGGATCACAATTAAGATAACTTGTAATGCTTCCATAATCTGTTGTATTAGTAGGTTTGACAATTATTTTTTCGTCTCTTGCTCTTCGGCTTGCTCTTGCAGACGGGTGATCTTCTTACCCGGTGCAGCGAGTTCGACCTTGTCGTCGATCTTCGTATCCAGACTCATCTTCTCAATAGCGCGGCTCTTGTAGAACGCATAGATAGCGATAGCCGTAGCCGCCAGTACGACGAAGAACGTGATATGTCCTGCCGTGGCACCGATAGCCATATAGGCATACACCACAGCACCGACCAGACAACCGCCACCGGCTATACCGGCTATACCGATGCCCGGGATGAGGAAGAGTTCCAGCACAAGCAGCACAATGCCTGCCAGGGATAAGAGTATAAGAATCAGGATGTTCATAGATGTTGTATTTAATAAGATTAGCGTTATTTGCTCATGAACGGCAGGTTCTTCGCCTGCTCGTAGGTCAAGTCTGCCAATAGGCTGTTCTGCTCGTTCTCGCCGTTGAGTGCGTTGAACAGCCGGATCAGGCCGATCTTCCCTCCGCCCTGCGCAAGGATACAGACGATGCAGATGTTCTGTATGCCGACGGACGAGGAGATGATATCCAGATCGGTGTTGCCGAGCTGGTGGCGTGCCAGAGTGTAGGCATCCTCCGCATAGCGCTTCTTGAGCTGGTCGATGTCGCCGAGGGTGTTGCAGCCGAAGGCCTTGAATACGCCCAGGTAGTTCGTGAGCGGCACCTCCTGTATCTCCGCCTGGTTGATGGCGGCGATGCGTCGGTTGAGCGAGTCGAACGGCCGTGCCTTGAGGTAACTGCTGAAGGTGTCACCATCCAGCTGCACCTCGCTCAGCTGACCGTTCTGCACGAGCTGATGCACGCGGCGGCGGTAGTCGGTGATCTCCGTACGGATACGACTGAACTCGTCGTCCGCCATCTCCAGAATGCCTGCCAGACGGTTGATCTGGCGCAGGTACTCACGGGGTATCTCCACGCCGGTCTTATAACCGATGTCGTGGTTGATACTTGCCCACGCATGCTGGAGCGTGGTGCGCAGCTGGAGCTCGAAGCGGATGTCGTTGAGTTCGGGATCGTCGATGACCGACTTCGGTAACCGGCAGATGTAATGCAGCGAGTTGTAGCCGAAGCTGTCGGTATCGTGCAGGCGGCGTTTGTCCACGGAGTTTTCCCAGTCGATGTCGAACAGCTTCTCCGCCATGGCGGCTATACGATCGACGTCGTCGGTGTAGAACGTGATGACGCGTGCGCCGAGGATGTCGGTGATGTCGCTCAGCGAGTGGTACTTGCTGCCTTTGAGCGCAAGTTTGCCTTCCAGACTGTCGCGCGTCTTGAGGCGCGTCTTGACAGCCGTGACAACCAGTCCGTTGCGGTCAATGGCATCCGTGAGGGTGGATTTGACAACCTTCTGCAGACGCTCCACTAACGGCAGTTTGGCATCGTACTCCGCCAGAATCATTTCGGTGTGCAGATCCATCGCTTATTGTATTTCAAACAGACTGACGAAGCCGGTCATGACGAACACCTGACGGATGTCGGCGTTGATGTTACGGACGATAACCTTGCAGCCGTGTGCTGCGGCATCCTTGCGGACGGTGAGGAAGATACGCAGTCCGGATGAGGATATATACTCCAGTTCGGTGCAGTCGAGGATGATCTCTTTGCCCGATACTTCGAGCAGAGGCTTGATGTCCTCGGCGGTCTGTACGGCGGCAGCTGTGTCCAGCCTGCCTGCGAATGCGGCAATGATCTGATTGCCGTTGTTGGTGATTGTGGTTGTCATATGCGTTTGATTAGTGTTAATACGTTTTTGTCGTCCTCACGGCTGTAGATCACCTCGTCCATGAGTTGTCGAACCAGATGGATGCCCAAGCCGCCTATAGCGCGCTCCTCAGCCGGCAGCGTGATGTCCACCTCGCCTTTCTGCGTGGGGTCGAAGGGGATACCGGAGTCGGTGATGGTGAAGATGATATTTGCTATTTGTGATTTGTCATTTGACATTTGTTTGCTGAACTCCACGAAGACTTGCCCGGATTTGTCGTGCGGGTAGGCGTAGAGCATCACATTGCTGACTATCTCTTCCAGCGCGAGGTTGACGGGCATATTCAGTTCGTCAGGGATACCCAGTCCGTCGATCCACTCGGCAAGGGTAGGTATCTGCTGGATGTCGTTGCGCATGACGATAGCCGGAGTCTGATAGCGGATGACGAGCATCGTGAGATCGTCGCTCTGTTCGGCATCGCCGACGAAGGTCTCGACAGCCGCCTGCATGGTGTCAGATATATGCCGTGGGCGAGTGTCGGTGAGCGATGCGAGGACATCAGTCATCCGCTGTTCGCCGAACTGGTCATGGTTGCTGTTCTCCGCCTCCGTCAGGCCGTCGGTATAGAGGAAGAGCAGATCACCGCGGCTGAGTTGTGCGCTCTGCGCCTGATATGGGAAGTCGGCAATGATACCCAAGGGGAGGTTGGCAAAGACATTAGCCGTTAGCCATTGGCCATTGGCCATTAGCATGGGTGCGTTATGTCCGGCATTGCAGTAGTCGAGGCGACCGGTGGTCAGATCCAGCACGCCGAGGAAGAGCGTGAGGAACATATCCTGCGTGTTCTGCTCGGTGAAGGCGCGGTTCATCAGGCTGACGATCTCTTCGGGCTGCTCCTCGTGGGCAGATATGCTGCGGAAGAGCGAGTTCGTCATAGCCATGACCAGTGCAGCCGGCACGCCTTTGCCGCTGACATCGCCTACGCAGAAGAACAGTTTGTCGTGACGGATAAAGAAGTCGTACAGATCGCCGCCGACCTCTTTGGCGGGATTAACCAGGCCATAGACGTTCAGGTCGGAGTGATCGGAGTATGGCGGGAAGACCTTCGGCAGCATAGCCATCTGGATAGCGCTGGCTATCTGCAGCTCGTTCTCCATCTTCTGATTGCGGGCAGTGGTTTCAATGAGTCGCTTCGAGTCGCTTCCCGAACGCCAAACGATGAGGATGAGCAGTCCCAGACCCAGAAGCATCAGCAGTCCGACGATCCGTCCCATATGGTTCAGATCGGCAAAGATGACATCCTCGGGGATCTTGATAGATATATGCCAGCCTGTGGCATCGATCTCCTCATCGTAGGTGTGGTACTTGCGCCCGGGGACGGTATCTGCACCCGGCACGATCTCCATTCCGTCGCAGGAACGAATGACGTAGTAGCTGTCCTCATAGATCTGCAGGTATTCTGACAGGTCTTGGAGGTAGTAGAGCGATAGATCAACACAGGTAACGGCAACGATCTTCCCCTGCTTGTCACGTATGGGATGCGTGCAGCTGACGATCATCGTTCGTGCGCCGGAGTCGTCAAGATAGGGCTCCGACCACCAGCAGCTGTCGATGGTGAGACCGTTGTTGTACCACTCCGCCTCGAAGTAGTTATGGCTGGCACTACCGATCTCGCGAGTGTAGATACACGGCTTTCCGTTGCAGGTATCGCGGCTGCTGCAGACCTCATACCAGCGTCCTTTCGTCGGGTAGAGGTAAGGCTGGCAGGCTATGCCTGCGCTGCTGACGTGATCGATGGTCTGCAGGAGCACGTGTGTGGCGTTGGCAACGGAGTCGGGGTTTTCGATATGCCGTTCGGCGAGCGTAGTGAGCATCTTAGCTGCGGCTTCCATCTCGATGGTCACGGCGTTGATCTGCAACTCGGCTTTACGCAGTTCGCTCTGCACGCGCTGCTCGGCCTCATGACGGATAGCAGCACGGCTGGTAAAGTACATGATGCAGGATATAGCCTCCAAGGATGCCGCCGCTATAAGAACGATCCACAGTCCCGAGTGCGAGCGTTTGCCAGTTTGAGTGTTTGTCTTCATGCCTGTTGGTTTCGAAATATGTTAGCCTACTTGTGCACCGTTACGTACGGGTGCTGTGACGGTGGTCACTACGAGTTTGCCATCAGCATTGACAGCAGACAGAATCATACCTTGCGACTCGATGCCCATCATTCTACGTGGCGGGAAGTTCGCGATGTAGAGAACTTGCTTGCCAACGAGCACCGACGGGTCGGGGTACGATTGTGCTATACCGCTGAGGATCGTGCGCTCGCCAAAGCCGTCGTCCAGCCGGAATTGAAGCAGGCGGTCGGATTTCTTGACGTTGGTGCACTCCAAGACGGTAGCCACGCGTATATCAGCCTTGTCGAACTCGTCGATGGTGGTCGGTGCTTTGACAGGCACGGGTTGCCAGTTCTTGAGCGCCTCGGCTTGTGCAGCTGCTTCGTTCTCGGCTTTGATACGTGCAAGGCGGTCGAGTTGTGCCTGAATAGGCGCGTCTTCGATCTTCTCAAAGAGCAGACTGACTTGCCCGAGCTGATGACCTTCCGGCAGCAGATCCGTGCTGCCGAGCGACTCCCAGTTGAAGGTGTCGAGAGCTAACATCTCACGGAGTTTGGCAGACGAGAACGGCAAGAACGGCTCGAAGGCGATAGCGAGGTTCGCGGCAATCTGCAGCGAGAGATTAAGGATCGTAGCCGTACGATCGAGGTCGGTCTTGGCGAGTTTCCAGGGTTCGGTGTCTGCCAGATACTTGTTACCGATGCGGGCGAGGTTCATTGCCTCCTTTTGTGCATCGCGGAAGCGGAAGTCGTTCAAGAGTCGCTCCAGTTCGGCTTTGACGTTGCAGAACTCCTCGATGGTCTGACGGTCGTAATCGGTCAGCGCTCCTTGTGTGGGCACCCTGCCGCCGAAATACTTGCCGGTGAGAACGAGCGCGCGGTTGATGAAGTTGCCATAGATTGCGACTAACTCATTGTTGTTACGCGCCTGGAAATCCGCCCACGTGAAGTCATTGTCTTTCGTCTCGGGCGCATTGGCGGTGAGCACGTAGCGCAGGACGTCCTGCTTGCCGGGGAAGTCGTCGAGGTACTCATTGAGCCACACCGCCCAGTTGCGGGAGGTAGAGATCTTATCACCCTCGAGGTTCAGAAACTCGTTCGAAGGTACATTGTCCGGCAGGATATACGAGCCCTCGGCTTTAAGCATAGCCGGGAAGACGATACAGTGGAAGACGATATTGTCCTTGCCGATGAAGTGAATGAGGCGTGTTGACGGGTCTTTCCACCACGTCTCCCAGTTGCCGTATTTCTCGGGCTGTGCGTCGCAGAGCTCCTTGGTGTTGGAAATATAGCCGATAGGAGCATCGAACCAGACGTAGAGCACTTTACCTTCTGCCCCCTCTACAGGCACAGGGATACCCCAGTCCAGATCGCGTGTCACAGCACGCGGACGCAGACCGCCGTCGAGCCATGACTTGCACTGACCATAGACGTTTGGTCGCCACTCTTTGTGCTCCTCGAGGATCCACTGCTCGAGCCACTGCTGATATTGGTCAAGCGGCAAGTACCAGTGGGAAGTAGGACGCTTGACGAGCGGATTGCCTGTCTCAGCGTTGTAGGGGTTGATGAGTTCCTCGGGCGAGAGCGTCGATCCGCACTTCTCGCACTGGTCACCATAAGCGCCGAGGCTGTGACAATGCGGGCATTCACCGCGGATATTACGGTCGGTGAGGAAATGGCCGGTCTCGGGGTCGTAGAACTGTTCGGTAACCTGCTCAACGAACTTGCCTTCGTCATAGAGTTTGCGGAAGTAATCCGAAGCGAACTTGTGGTGGATGTCAGAGGTCGTACGCGAGTATATATCGAATGATATACCGAAATCGGCGAACGAGCGCTTGATGATCTCGTGGTAGCGATCCACTACTTGTTGGGTGGTAATACCTTCTTTGCGCGCGCGAATAGTTACTGGAACGCCGTGTTCGTCGCTACCGCAGACATAAAGGACGTTTTGCCCCTTCAGGCGCAGGTAGCGCGCGTAGATGTCCGCAGGCACATACACACCTGCGAGATGACCGATATGTACGGGACCGTTGGCGTAAGGCAACGCTGCTGTGATTAATGTACGTTTGTAACTCATATAGTGTTATTGTTTATGTTGCAGTTTTTCAGTCAGGGTAGCAAGCTTGACGGTAGCAATCTTGCTATCTTGCGCGATGCTGATCTTGCCGGTCTCCTCGCTAACCACGATGCAGAGCGCGTCAGACTTCTCTGCCAAGCCGAGTGCTGCACGGTGGCGCAGACCGTAGTGCTTGGGTATGCGCTGGTTCCTTGATACGGGCAGGATACATGCGGCGGATTGCAGGCGACCGTTACGTACGATGAGTGCGCCATCGTGGAGTGGGGTGTTCTTGAAAAAGATGTTCTCAATCATCCGCGCCGAGATGTCGGCATTGATTGTCTCGCCGGTCTGTTCGTATTCCTCCAGTTCCTGTTCGCCGGCGATGACAATGAGCGCGCCGACCTTCATGTCGGACATATATTCGCAGGCAAGGATGAGTTGGTGAATCTGTTCGTCCGTGAGCCAACCGGTCTGTTCTTCTTGTCGGAAACGAACAATCTGTGCGTTGCTCATGCGTGAACCGATGCGGCTGAACATACCGCGTATCTCCTCTTGGAAGATGACAACCAATGCCACAGCACCGGCACTACCGATGAAGTTGAATACTGCACCGGTCAGTTCGAGGCGTAGAACAAACGACACCAGAAACCATAATCCTATGTACGCCAAGATACCCCAGAATAGGTTGACGGCTCCCGAGGTGCGCAACAGGCGAAAAGCCTCGTACAGCAGCAGGGCTACCAGCAGGATATCTACAAGATCTTTGAATCCGAAGAACATAAAGTCATTTACTATTTAATCATTTACCATTTACCATTTGTTTCGTTGCGGCGATATCGTGTACGCGCAGGATATTTGCGCCTTGTGCGATAGCTTGCCGCTCCAGTGCGAGCGTCTGCTCCAGACACGTGTCGGGGGTCAGACCTGCCGGTTCGTATGCCATACGCTTGCGCGATATACCGACCAATATCGGGCAGCCTATGTGCTGCAGAGTGCTGAGGTTTTCGAGCAGGCTGAGGCTCTCTTGTACAGTCTGCCCGAAGCCGAAGCCCGGGTCGATGACTATGTCGCTGATACCCGCGCGGCGGAGTTCATCCACCCGGCGGCTGAGAAATGCCGTGGCATCCGCAAGCAAATTGTCGGTTCGGTGCGCATCGTTTGTTCTGTTGTAAGTCAGGACAAAACCTGCTTTAAACCTCGATGAAACCTCGTTTGTCCCGTACATATTTCCGGAAATGTCATTGATCATTTCCACACCGAACTCTTCGATGGCACGTTGGGCGATTGCGGGACGGAAGGTGTCCACGGATAGCGGTAACTGAATATCCATCTGCCGAGCGATGGTTAGCGCCAAGTGCAACCGTCGCCATTCTTCGTCTTCGCCTACAATGCCTTCACCCGATTGTACGGCAGGACGAGTGGAGCAAGCTCCGATGTCAATGATATCTGCCCCTTTGTTCACTACGCGAGTGAAAGCGTTGCGTAAGTCCGCTTCCGTTTCAGCCCGACTGCCGGCGAAAAAACTATCCGGTGTAACGTTGACGATACCCATCACCAACGGTTGACGGAGGTCATATAACCGGTCTCCCAAACGTATGTACGAGCACGCAGAATCCATAGTCATTTTCACAAAAGCCTACAAAGATACAAAAAAAAATCGTTTTTTGCTATAAAAATGCGAAAAATATTTATAAAAAATAGCATTTTGTCAAGAAAATATACATTTTTTGCTTTTTTTTTCAAAAAAATTTGTTCATTTTGTATTTTTTTTGTATCTTTGTAGGCTTAATCGTGGTGCGCCCCGAAAAAGCGCGTTGACAAGATTGAAAAATTAAGGTATAATTATATCCAAGACAACATGAAAAAAGTAGTGCAATCTGTATTCGTCGTAACGGTGATCTTGCTGGCATTTAGCGGTTGCAAGTCACGCGAATTGAACACTCAATTCTCCAACACGACGGGATGGAACTATTATGATGAGAAGACGACCAACTTTGAGGCCAAAGAAGGCGTCGGCAATGTAGATCCAGTAGGTATGGTCGCCATTCAGGGCGGAACATTCGCTATCGGTCAGACGGATGAGTTTATCACGGCTCCTCGCGATAATCCTCGTCGTTCGATAACCGTAAGTTCTTTCTACATGGACAAATACGAGATCTCGAACCTCAACTGGCGTGAGTATCTTCACTGGATGGAGATGGTGCTCGGCTATTCGGCTCCCAAGCTCGTTCAGGCAGCGCTGCCTGATACGCTGGTGTGGCGCGATGAGTTGGCGTACAATGAGCCGTATGTAGAGAACTATTTCCGTCACCCGGCATTCAGTTTCTATCCAGTAGTGGGTGTGAGCTGGGATCAGGCTATGCAGTACTGCCAGTGGCGTACAGACCGTGTGAATGAGTTGGCGCTTGTTCACGCCGGTGCTATCGAGTTCCCGGACTTCAGGCAGTTGCGTGCTCTGGACGAGACTGAGCTGGAGGACTGGCGTAACGCCAACCCGGGCTACGAGCCGATAGAGGTGGAAGTGACGAACGGTGAGGATGTCAACGTAGAGTATCATGTGCCCTACGAGTGGATCCGCGACAAGTTCATATTCAACACTGAGAAGTACTTGCGTCGTCAGGACTACAACCCGGTTAACCCTGATGCCAACAGGCGTAGCAAGAAATTCCATGACGCATGGGGTAACCCGCGCAAGGTCGATCGCGCTGACGGAATCCTCGTAGTAGGTTACCGTCTGCCGACGGAGGCTGAGTGGGAGTTTGCCGCTTTCGCACCGGTTGCCGGTACGGACGGTCTGACCATCGAAGGCAAGGTTTATCCGTGGTCGGGCTATCACCCTCGTGACCTCAGTAAGGATAACATGGGTATGATGCAGGCTAACTTCATCCGCGGTAAGGGCGATATGATGGGTGTGTCCGGCATGCTCAACGACGGTTACGTGATCACTAACCCTGTGGATGCGTTTGCTCCGAATGATTTCGGATTGTACAACATGGCAGGCAACGTCAACGAGTGGGTGATGGATGTTTATCGTGAGACTACCTACCAGGACGCTACCGAGTACAACTCTTTCCGTGGTAATATCTATAGCCGCGCGAAGAAAGACGACCAAGGACAATGTGTCATCAACGCACTTGGCGGTATAGACGTTGAGTGGACGAGCGATGATGATAAACGTGACTACCTTGACGGTGACTTTGCATCCCTGATCCAGACTGACTACCCGCTGGATACGCTCGGTGCATTGTTCCTCAAAGGCCTGGCTGCTAACACCGAAGGCAATGGCGCCGAGGAAGAGGAGGAAGAGGCCGAAGAAGAGGAGAATGAGGAAGAAGGCGAAGAAGGTGAGGAAGAAGAGGGTGAAGGCGAAGAAGAGGAAGAAGGCGGTGGCGAAGAAGCATCTTCTGCATCGAACAAGAAGATCGACCCAACTGACATTTACGCTCCGAAGATCACCAAGACTACCCATGTATATAAAGGTGGTTCGTGGAACGACCGCGTATATTGGTTGCACCCGTCGTCGCGCCGTTACTTGGAAGGCAACAAGAGTAAGAGCACTATCGGCTTCCGTTGCGCAATGTCCACGCTGGGCGATCAGATTCCTTCCGGCCCGACTCAAGGAAGACGATAAGCGTGTAGTATAAAATTAAAATAAAAACTACTAATATGAATTTCCCAAATAATGTCCGTTATACCTCGGAACACGAGTGGATTCGCGTAGAAGGTGAAGAGGCGTACGTAGGAATCACCGATTACGCACAATCCGAGTTGGGTGAGATCGTCTTCATTGACGTACCGACTTTAGGCGAGGTGGTTGCGCAAGGTGAGGTGTTTGGCTCGGTAGAAGCCGTAAAGACCGTCAGCGATCTGAACATGCCTGCTACAGGCGAGGTGCTGGAGGTGAACGAGGAGCTGGAAGCTCATCCTGAGCTGGTAAACGAAGATCCGTACGGCAAGGGTTGGATGGTACGCATCCGCCTGACCGACCCCGGCGAACTCGATAGTCTGATGGACGCAGCAGCCTACGAGGCAAGTATTCACTAATATCAACATGTACAGCAAAGGGTAAGCCATGCATGGCTTACCTTTTTTTAGGCTTATGACACATAAATACGACTTTCTGATCATCGGCGGCGGCGTAGCCGGTATGAGTTTCGCTCTGAAGGTAGCACGTGCGCAGAAGTACAAGATTGCACTGTGCTGCAAGACTACTCTTGACGAAGCAAACACCGCCAAGGCACAAGGCGGTATAGCCTCGGTGACAAACCTGCTGGTCGATGATTTTGACAAACACATCCACGACACGATGGTCGCCGGCGACTGGATCAGCGATCCCGCTGCTGTGGAGCAGGTGGTGCGAAACGCACCGGAGCAGATTATGGAGCTTGTGAAGTGGGGAGTGAACTTCGACAAGAACGCCGAGGGGCAGTACGACCTTCACCGCGAGGGCGGTCACTCGGAGTTTCGCATCCTGCACCACGCCGACGACACCGGCGCCGAGATACAGCGCGGACTGATGGAAGCAGTACGCAGCAATCCGTTCATCGATGTGCTGGAGAATCACTTTGCTGTGGAGATCATCACCCAGCACCATCTTGGCGTACGCGTCACCCACCGCACGCCGGACAAGGAGTGCTACGGCGCATATATCATCGACCCTGCCACAGGGAAGATCGATACTTATCTGAGCCGTGTCACGCTCATGGCTACAGGAGGCACGGGGGCGGTATATGCCACAACGACGAACCCGAACATCGCCACTGGCGACGGTATAGCGATGGTGCACCGCGCAAAAGGTCTCATCAAGGATATGGAGTTCGTACAATTCCACCCGACGGCCTTATATAATCCGGGTGAGACGCACCCCGCCTACCTCATCACCGAGGCAATGCGCGGTTACGGAGGCATACTCCGCCTGCCGAACGGTGAGGAGTTCATGCAGAAGTACGACAAACGTCTCTCGCTCGCGCCGCGTGATATAGTAGCTCGCGCGATAGATAATGAGATGAAGATCCACGGTATAGACCACGTATGCCTGGATGTGACGCACAAAGACCCCGAACAGACCAAGCACCATTTCCCGAACATCTACGCCAAGTGCCTGAGCATAGGCATAGATATCACGAAGGACTATATACCTGTTGCCCCGTGTGCGCATTACATGTGCGGCGGTATCAAGGTCGATCTGGACGGTCAGTCAACCATCCGCCGTCTGTATGCCGTCGGCGAATGCAGTTGCACGGGTTTGCATGGCGGCAACCGTCTGGCAAGCAACTCGCTCATCGAGGCGGTTGTGTATGCCGACGCAGCAGCCAGACACAGCCTGAGCATGATTGAGCAGTATGACTTCAACGAGCGTGTGCCGGACTGGAACGACGAGGGCACGATGACCAACGAGGAGCAAGTGCTCATCTCGCAGGATATGAAGGAAGTCGGGCAGATCATGTCCACCTACGTGGGTATCGTTCGCTCTGACCTGCGTCTGAGGCGTGCATGGGAACGACTTGATCTCTTGTACGAAGAGACCGAAGACCTCTTCAAGCGCGTCAAGCCGACGAAAGACATCTGCGAGCTTAGGAACATGATCAATGTCGGTTACCTGATCACACGTCAAGCTTTGGAGCGCAAGGAGAGCCGCGGATTGCATTACACCATAGACTACCCGCACAATCCCAACAGCAACACCAACGAAGTCTGGTAGTTGAGAACTGATTCATGCACGCTATTATATTACATAGTATTGTACCCGTGCGCGCAGAGGCGCGCGAGGGCGCGGAGCAGAACACACAACTTCTGTTCGGCGAATTGTGCGAGGTAATAGAGACCTTGCCGCGCTGGTACAAGGTGCGCAATGAGGCGGATGGTGAGGAAGGCTTTGTGGACAGCAAGATGGTTACACCGCTGTCCGCGGAGGAATATACATCGTGCTCTGCAGCATTGGCAGCAAGCACCGCGCGCGTCATACTGCCGATGACCTATGCCATGAGCGCCAACAACGGTCAGACCTTACCTCTGACAATGGGTACCAGACTCACGAACTACCATGACGGGCAGTTTGAGGTGTTAGGCGTGCCGTTTCGTATCGACGCTGCAGCTGTAGCAGAGCAACCGCTGCCACTCAACGAACAGACATTGATGCAAGTTACACGTTTCCTGCTGAATACGCCCTATCTATGGGGCGGAAAGAACGCCCTTGGGATGGACTGCTCCGGACTGACACAGACGGTAATGAGCTTGTCCGGAATAAGCCTGCCACGTAACGCATCACAGCAGGTGAGTTGCGGCAAAGAGGTTAAACACCTGAAGGATGGAAAAGCCGGCGATCTCGTGTTCTTCAATCATGCTGATACCTGCACCGACAACTGCGAGACGAACAACAGCAAGGGGGATACGCGCATCACGCATGTTGGTATCTTGTTAGATGCCAAACGTGTCATCCATTGTTCCGGCAGAGTGAAGATAGAACATATTGACGAGCGCGGTATATTCGGTGCCGAGCAGCGCTTATATACGCATCATCTTGCTGCCGTACGGCGGTTCGTGTGATCGTTATTCTAAACTATATAAATTCATGAAAAACAGAATATTAATCATCTATCTTATAGCATGCACATGTATATGCAGTGCATTGCGCGCCGCAGATTGCGTGCCCACAACCCTTGCACTCTTGCAAAACGGCTTAGGCAATATGACCACCGATGCTTCCGATATATGGTCGTGGGATGCTGGATTCTCATGCGCCAAAGGGCGCAAGATAGGCGGCGGAGAGGGACATCTGTTTACTCCGGTGCTGAATATGAACGGTGTGGATGGCGTGAACATCACTTTCGCCCACACGCACAATTATGCCGCCAACCCTTCGACCGACTACACCCTCTGGGTGACGGATGATTACAAGGGCAGCTACGCCGCTACAACGTGGCAACAACTGACCATCAGTCCGTACGCCTCGAATACCAATTGGACGTTTGTCAACGTATCAATTGATGTGCCGGTTGAGTATGTCGGAGCGAATACAGTGTTCTGCTTCCGCTACACGAGTACGGCTGAGCAGAATGGCACGTGGGAGATCAAGAATCTGCATATTACCACTACCTGTGATGGTGTCACTGCACCGCCTGTAGCCTTGCCGGAACTGGGTAACGGACGCCTGAAGGTCTGCGCACAGAACCTGCAGAACTACTACTATAACTACAACACCGGACGTGGCAATTACACGCAGGAGGAGTTTGCTGACAAGACCCGCAAGATTGTAGATGCAATGCTATGGGTGGATGCCGACATCTATGCCTTCTGCGAACTGGAAGCCAAACCGATCATCCTGAAGCAGTTGGCCGACTCGATGAATATCCGTGTAGAGGGTGATCCGTATGTGGCGGTTGAAAATAACATAGACGAAAATTGGAACGCACAGTATAATAACAACCTCAAATCCGGCTTTATCTACCGCAAAGACAAAGTACAACCCGTTGGCGAGGAAAAAGCGGCTACCAATGCGTATTATTATAAAAAAGTTCTGCGTATACAGGTGTTTGAAGAATTGTCATCGCATGAGCAATTCACTCTCTCGATGAACCACTTCAAGGCAAAGGACAATTCGGGCGATGCAGCCAATGGCAAACGTGTGGATAATGCAAACGATCTGGTGCAAGGATTAAAAAACAGCACCCTCGATCCGGATATTCTTATCATGGGTGACCTCAACTGCGAAGTCGGTGAAGAGCCGCTGACAATAATCGAGGAGGCTGGGTTTGTAGAACTGTTGCTCAAGTATAACACCGGAGCATATTCGCACTGCTATGGCGGTGGCGAACTGATAGATCACGTATATGCCAACGCTTCGATGGAGAAGCAGGTTACAGGCGCGGGATTGTTCCATATTTCTACCGGTTGCGGCTCTGATGCTGCAAATAATGACGGTCATCGCTACTCGGATCACGATCCGTATATAGTTGCTATCAACCTTGGAGAGACTACGGTGACCGGCGTTCAAGCGCCTGTTAATCAGCACATAAAGGCATGTAAAATGCTATTAGAAGGACATCTGTATATCGTTCTTCCGGATGGTGCGCTTTATAATGTGACAGGAACAAAAATTCAATAAATAAATATAAATAGAAATGAACAAACAAGTTATTTCATCCCTTATTCTCGCCATCGGTTTGGCATTGGCGGGATTGTTCGTGTATTGCGGTATTCACCAGGTGGCATCCAAGGATCGTGCCGTCGTGGTGAAGGGACTCTCTACTCGTGATGTCAAGGCGGATTATGTCGTATGGGCACTTGACTTCTGCGTGCGCGGTAATGAAATCAGTTCGCTCTACAGCGATCTGGCGCAGATTGAGCAGATTGCACGCTCGTTCTTTATGGACAAAGGCTTCAAGGCGGAAGATTTGACGCGCGGAAACGTCAGCATTGACGACAATTGGGCAAGTTACTACGACCGCAAGCCGGAGTATCACTACACGCTACGCACATCGCTGGTTATCTCTACAGCCGATGTAGAACGCGTGATTGCTAATCTCGGCTGCCAAAGCGAGCTCCTGAAAAAAGGTGTTATTCTGCAATCGTATGACTGGAATACGAACTTCCAATACAACGGTCTACCGGAGATCAAGCCGGAGATGGTACAGGAAGCAACGCAGAATGCCCGCGCCGTGGCGCAGAAGTTCGCCGAGGATGCACAATGCCGCCTGGGTAGCATCCAGCAAGCTAATCAAGGGCAGTTCTCTATCGAGAGTGACAGTTATCAGCCGTGGATCAAGCACGTACGCGTCGTGACGACGGTTTCGTACTATCTCAAGTAAGAGAGATTGGTATATATCAAACAATAGAGGCATCTTTTCGGGTGCCTCTATTATTGTGTTAAATCTTCGGTTCTGCGATCTCCTTGCCTCGGCAGAAACGATGGCGGATATGCCTGTCATCACCAAGGTAGATGAATCGCTCCAAACGATGCAACAGGCTGTAGTTGTCGTGGTTAAGTTCGTGATCATCAATAACCAGCGCATCAAACTCATAGCCCGGCTCAAAGCTGCCGACCTTACCAAAGAACTGACCTGCAGACTTCGTGGCAATCCAGAAGACTTCCGGCAGGGTGAGGAACGCAAGGTTCTTGTCTTGGCAGTAACGCATCTTACTTACCTGCACGGCATACACCATCATCTTGAATATACTCAGGTCATGACCGCCGCTGATGTCGCTACCCAGGCCGACAGGCACGCCTTCGTTGAGGAACACGCGTATAGGCGACATACCGGATGCCAGATTGAAGTTACTCGTCGGGCAGTGAGCAACCATCACCTGCCGCTCGCGCATCAGTTCGAGTTCCTCACCGTCCGTCCATACGCAGTGCGCCATGATTGTCGGCGTATCGCCAAATAGTCCGTAGCGGCGGTACGCGTCGCCATAATGCTTGCTTTCCGGTTCCAGTTCTTGTACCCACGCTATCTCGCTGCGGTTCTCCGAGAGGTGCGATTGCACGGGTAACTTATGTTTGCGTGCCAGATCGCCGCAGGCTTGCAGCAGTTCAGGCGTACACGAGGGCACAAAACGCGGCGTTATGATCGGTTTGACGAGTGCATCAGGCTCCGTGCAGTCGGCAATCAATGCCTCGTTGTCGCGGATAGCGTCTTCTACGGTCTCTGTCAGCGCCTCAGGGCAGTTACGGTTCATATCAACCTTGCCTACCATCGCACCCATTCCCGCTTCACGGAACAGGTTCATCAGCAGCCTTGTACTGTCACGGTGAACGGTCGCAAAAGCTACGGTACGCATCGTTCCAAAACGCCATAAGTCGCGCACAAATCGCCGATACATCCGTTCGGCATACTGCGTATCAACATACTTGCTCTCCTCGGGGAATGTATAGTTCTGCAACCATGGCAGTAGTTCGAGATCCATAGCTATACCTTGGTTACGATATTGCGGCGCGTGTACGTGCATGTCATTCATCGCAGGAATCAGCAATTTGTCACCAAAATCCGTTACCGATACACCCTTCAAAGAATCCGGCAACTGCGTATATACGCCGATCACCTTGCCATCTTCTACAGCGATGTAACCGTTCTCAATGACTTCAAACTGCGTACGCTCTTTCGTAAACAGAATATGTGCTTTATAGACATTTTTCATGATATAATAATTTGAGATTTTTGCTTGTTAAAATTGCTGTTTTTTCTCTTGTTAATATTCCACGCGAGTGGCGCTCACAGGGTGAGTGAGGAACAATTCAGCAGCTGTGGAAAAGCGGTCGGCATCATCGGTTGTGAGGTAACTGCATGAACCGTTGCGAGTGAGCTGTGTCTCGTACTCGGGGTGTCGTCGCAGGTAATCGGCAAGGCTATGGGCTACAATCTCGCCTTGTGCTATTGTATTGCACGGGTGCCCGAGGCTCGTCAGTTCAGCATCAATAGCCTGCTTGATGAGCGGATAATGTGTACAGCCGAGCAGTAAGGTGTCAATCATCGGGTCGCGAGTGATGATTTCCTGCAAATATTTATGAATGAAGTATTTCGCGCCTTCAGAATCGTGTTCGCCTACTTCGATGAGTGGCACCCACATTGGGCAGGATTGCTGTGTGACAATGAGGTCGGGGGCCTGCTTGAGAAGTTCGATGCGATAGCTGTCCGAAGCCACTGTCCCAGGGGTGGCAAGTACGCCGACATGTTTCGTTTGCGTAAGCGATGGCACAACTTCAACAGTCGGGCGGATAACACCCAAGACATTGACCTTCTGACCATTTGCCATTTTTTTATTTATCAATGGCAAATCATGTTGTTGGATGGTGCGGAGGGCTTTGGCGGAGGCGGTATTGCAGGCGAGGATGATAAGACCGCATCCTTGTCGAATCAGATACGAGACTGCATCGAGAGTGTAACGGTAGATGCATTCAAAAGAACGCGTGCCGTAAGGTGCACGGGCATTGTCACCGAGGTACAGGTAGTCGTACTCGGGGAGAACCTTGCGGATCTGTTGGAGAATAGTCAGACCGCCATAACCGCTGTCAAAAACGCCAATCATGCTACGCTTTTTACGAAAAACGCTGCAAAATTACAAAAAAATACGCAAATATGCAAATTATTTGGCATAATTCTTGCAAAAGTCAAAAAAAAATCGTAACTTTGTGGGCGTGAATAAAATAATGCAAACAAATATAAAACTATTACGAATATGAAATTTCAAGTATCAAGTACGCGGCTGTTCAGTCAGCTGCAGGCAGTGAGCCGCGCAATTGGAAGCAAGAACGCCCTTGCTATCCTTGACGATGTGTTGTTCCGTTTGGAGGGCAACGAGTTGGCATTGACGGCTTCCGACGGCGAGACAACAATCCGTACCCGCCTTGAGGTGGAGAATGCCGAAGGCAGCGGAACAGTAGCATTTGGCGCAAAGATTCTGATTGAGACGTTCAAGCAATTCCCGGAAGTACCACTACAGTTCAAGATTGACGAGCAGAACTTCGGCATGACGATCAGCTCGCCGAACGGAGAGTACTCTGTAGTAGGTGTGAACGGTGCAGAATATCCTGAGGTTGCGTTTGAGGCAGAGCAGGACAGCCACGCGCTGAAGATGTCGTCAGAGTTGCTGCTGGATGCTATCTCCAAGACAATCTTCTGCACGGCTGAGGATGAACTGCGTCCGGTGATGAATGGTATATTCTTCGATTTGACACCGGAGAAAGCCACGTTGGTAGCTACTGACGCTCACCGCCTGGTTCGTTATACGAACACAACGGTGCATGTGGATGAGCCTGCAAGTTTCATCCTGCCGAAGAAACCCGCAACGCTGCTCAAGAACGTTCTGGTGAAGGACGAAGGCGAGGTTGATATCCGTTTTGGCGCGCGCAACGTGCTGTTTACCTTTGGTAATACGGAGATCGTCTGCCGCCTGATTGACGGCCGTTACCCGAACTACAACGCCGTTATTCCGCAGAACAATACAAACATCATGACAATCGACCGTCTGACGCTTCTGTCGGCTTGCAAGCGCGTAGCTGTATTTGCAAACACGAGCACGGCGTTGATCCGTCTGGCATTGGCAGAGAACAGCGTGACGATCTCATCGCAAGACATCGACTTCTCGACGTCTGCTGAAGAGAAACTTGTCTGCTCGTACGCCGGCACACCGATGGCTATCGGCTTCAAGGCTCCCTTCTTGTGCGAGATTCTGGGCACGATAGAGTCCGATGAAGTGCAGCTTGAACTCGCTGATCCGGCACGTGCGGGATTGATCCTGCCGAGCGAGGATGCCGAGAACGAAGAGTTGCTGATGCTGCTCATGCCGATGTTGCTCAACGACTAATTTTTGAGTAATGAAAATTCAATTGAACCGCCCGCTCGTCTTCTTTGACTTGGAGACGACGGGCGTCAATATCGCCAAGGACAGAGTTGTAGAGTTGTCGTACTACAAGGTTTTCCCTAACGGAACGAAAGAAGGGAAGACGTACCGTGTGCGCCCGACGATCATTGATGCTATGGGTCTGGAGACGACAATGCATATCCCCGAGCAGGCGTCGGAGGTGCACGGCATATACGACGACGATGTAAAGGACTGCCCGACATTCATGGAGATAGCTCACGAGGTAGCGGCTGTGTTCGAAGGTTCGGATATAGCCGGTTATAACTCCAACCACTTCGATATCCCCTTGTTGGGCGAGGAGTTCCTGCGCGCAGGGGTGCAGTTCGACATCACGAACAGGTGCATGATTGACGTGTTCACCATTTTTACGCGCAAGGAACAACGCACATTGTCAGCTGCTTACGCCTTTTATTGTGGCAAAGACCTGACAGACGCGCACTCGGCGAACGCAGACACGATGGCTACCTATGAGGTGTTATTGGCGCAGACAGAGCGTTATACCGACCTGCCGAAAGACGTGACGGGATTGGCACAATATTCCGCCCCGTCGCAGAAGTTTGCAGACTTGGCTGGCAAGTTGTCGTATAACGCAAACGGCGACGTGGTGTTTGCCTTTGGCAAGTACAAAGATGTGCCCGTAAGCGAAGTGCTGGTGAGGGACTCCGGCTACTATGGCTGGATCATGAACGGCGACTTCCCGCAGTACACCAAGAACGTGATTGCGAACATCAAACTCCAACAACGATTGGCTAACAGATAGTGAATAACGAACTGCACATATTAGGCTGCGGCAGCGCACTGCCGACGTTCCAGAACTCACCTGCTTGTCAGGTGCTCGAGCTCTGTGACAAGTCGTTTATGATCGACTGCGGCGAGGGAAGTCAGATCTGGTTCCGGCGCATGGCGCTGAAGACAGCCCGGCTGTACAACGTGTTCATCTCCCACCTGCATGGCGACCACTGCTTCGGACTGATCGGCCTGATCTCAACGTTCGGCATGATGGGTAGAACGCAACCGCTGCATATCTATGCTCCGGCAGATTTGGAGAAACTGATGCAACCGTGGCTGGCGTATCACTGCGAAGGGATGTCGTACGAAGTGATCTTCCACACGATCAACCCGCGTAAAAGCGAGGTGATCTATGAGGATCGGACAATAACCGTAACCACTATCCCGCTCAAGCACAAAGTGCCGACCTGCGGATTCCTGTTCACCGAGTATCACCGCGACAAAGAGCCTGTGAAACGCTATGCCTATTGCTCCGACACGCGTTACACGGAGACTATTCTGCCGATCATTGAGGGTGTGCAGACCTTGTATCACGAAGCGACGTATATCAACCAATACGCTGATCGCTGCAAGGGTACTATGCACTCAACGGCAGCAGAAGCGGCGACGGTAGCGCAGAAAGCCAACGCAGGGCAACTGATCATCGGACATTACTCGGCGCGGGTGGATGATCATACAACGTTCCTCGATGAGGCGAAGGAGATTTTCCCGAACACGATTATGGCAGAAGAATGCCACACCTACACAATATGAAAGCATCGGTGACATATACTTGTTCTAACTGCGGAGCACACGCCTCGCAGGCATTGGGACGTTGTCCCGTGTGCGGCGAGTGGGGAACGATGATGGAAGAGGTGCAGGTGCAAGAGAAGAGCAAAGGTGTTCGTCCGCGCGGAGAGTCGAAGGTACAGAAACTGCAAGAAGTTAGCGTGACGGAAGACCAGCGTCTGGATATGCATAGCACGGAACTCAACCGTGTGCTTGGCGGCGGGTTGGTTCCCGGATCACTCGTTCTACTTGGCGGTGAGCCGGGCATAGGCAAGTCAACTCTCGCGCTACAAGTGCTCATGCAGATGGGCAACGCCGTGACGCTCTACGCAAGCGGCGAGGAGTCAGTCAAGCAGATAAAACTACGCTCGGAACGTATAGCCGGTCAGCCGGAAAACCTGTATATTGTAGCCGAAACCTCCTTGGAGAAGATCCTGGAGCACGCCAAGACCTTAAAGCCGGAAGTGGTAGTCGTGGATTCGATCCAGACCATCGGCACAGAGGCTATTGATGCAACCATCGGTTCGCTGTCGCAAGTCAGGGAGTGTGCAGCCCGCATACTGCAATTCGCCAAAGAGACCAACACGCCGTTCGTCATCGTCGGACACATAACCAAAGAAGGCTCACTCGCAGGCCCGAAAGTGCTGGAACACATTGTAGATACCGTCCTGCAGTTCGAAGGCGACCAGCATTACATGTACCGTGTACTCCGTGCACAAAAGAACCGCTTCGGCTCGACATCGGAGATTGGTATCTTCGAGATGCAGCAAGACGGTCTGCGGGAAGTAACCAACCCCTCAGAGCTATTACTCAGTTCGAATCGCGACGGCTTATCCGGTATATCCATTGCCGTGGCAGTGGAAGGTGTTCGACCGCTGTTGATAGAGGTGCAGGCTTTGACCTCCTCGGCTGCCTACGGTACGCCGCAACGCTCATCCACGGGCTTTGACTCGCGCAGGCTGAACATGCTCCTTGCTGTATTGGAGAAACGTATCGGATTCAAACTACTGATGAAGGATGTGTTCCTGAACATCGCCGGCGGACTAAAAGTCAACGATCCGGCAATAGACTTAGCGGTGCTCGTAGCAGTCTTATCTTCATCAATGGACATTGCGTTGCCCACAGACTGCTGTATGACAGGCGAGGTAGGTTTGGCTGGCGAGATACGCCCCGTGAACCGCATCGACCAACGTATCGGCGAGGCGAAGAAGTTAGGATTTTCGCGAATACTCATTCCGGCAGGGCAGAAGCACCAGACAGTAAAAGGAATACAGGTTATTGAAGTCGCTCGGGTAACAGATGCCGTGCGTATGTTATTTAAGCAATGATTAAGCATTTCGGAGAATATTGGCTATTGATGGCGCGTGTGTTCCGCTTGCCGGATCGCCCGCGTATGTTCTGGCAGCAGTATAGTCGTGAACTGGAGAAACAAGGCTTGCAGTCCTTGCCTATTGTGATAGTCATCTCTTTGTTCATCGGTGCAATTCTGACCATCCAGGCAAAGACGAACACCGAGAACCCGTTTTTGCCCAAGTATATAGTCGGTCTGCTGACGCGTGAGACGCTTTTGTTGGAGTTCTCTTCAACGATCCTCTGTCTGATATTGGCAGGAAAAGTCGGTTCGAACATCGCCTCGGAGATAGGTTCGATGCGCATCACCGAACAGATTGATGCCATGGAGATCATGGGGGTGAACTCTGCGAACTATCTCATTCTGCCGAAGATCTTGGCGTTCATGACCATGATGCCGATGCTGGTCATCCTCTCGACGGCTATCGGCCTGATAGGTGGCTGGGCAGTAGGTGCATTCACGGATATCATCACCGTGGCGGATTACTTGGTTGGCGTGCAATATGCGTTCAATCCCTACTTCGTGTGGTACGGAATCATCAAGTCACTGTTCTTTGCATATGTCATTACCTCGCTCTCATCGTACTACGGTTATATGGTGCACGGCGGTGCACTGGAGGTCGGCAGAGCTTCAACGAACGCTGTGGTGAACTCGAATATTATCATCCTTTTATTGGACCTCGTCCTGTCACGACTACTGTTATGATTCAAGCAATTGACATAGTAAAACAATTCGACGACCTGCTCGTACTCGATCACGTGAGTGCCACGTTTGAGGATGGTAAGGTCAACATGATCATCGGACAGTCAGGCAGCGGTAAGACCGTATTTCTCAAGTCGCTCATCGGCATCCATCCTATCAATTCCGGACGTATAGAGTACGATGGCAGAAACCTGCCGAACATGAAGGAGAAAGAAGTCCGAATGCTACACCGCGAGGTTGGTGTGTTGTTCCAAGGCTCAGCACTCTTCGACTCGATGACAGTATTGGAGAACGTACTCTTCCCCATGCAGATGTTCGGGCACATGAGCAAGGATGAGATGGATGAGCGCGCACGGTTCTGCCTCAACCGTGTGCAGATTGCCGAACATGCACTCACTCTGATGCCTGCGGAGATTTCCGGCGGTATGCAGAAACGTGTGGCTATCGCCCGCGCCATAGCGCTGAACCCGAAGTACCTGTTCTGCGACGAACCGAACTCAGGTCTCGATCCGCAAACATCGCTCGTGATTGACAAACTTATTCAGGACATCACGCAAGAATACAACATCTGCACGGTCGTCAACACCCACGACATGAACTCCATCATGGAGGTAGGTGACAATATCATCTTCCTCAAAGGTGGCAAGAAGGAGTGGCAAGGTTCGCGCAAGGATATCTTCCACGCCGACAACGAGGCGCTGAATAGTTTTGTCTTCGCCTCACAACTCTACCAGGAGATACAAAAAGTGCACAGGTAACAAAAACGTGCAGGATAAACGAGGGAATATCGAGAGTATATCGAGGGTAATACGAGGGAATCCTAGACTATACTCGAGGGAATATCGAACCATTAAGCAAAGTAAAATGCTACAATGAAAAAATTGTTATTTATAATTTTTGCTTGTACGGCATTCGTACTCAGCAGCCAAGCACAGCAGCCGGCACGTGTTCCCGCTCGTCCCGGGGTAATTAACCGCATTCAACCCAACGGCGACACTCTGCATGTGTTTCTCCGGGGTGATGAGCACTGGCACTTCACTATGACCGTGGACGGCTGGCAGGTCAAAGAGGACAACAAAGGCAAGATTTGCTATGCTGTACTCAAGACGCGCAAGATAAACGGCGAGAAACAGCAAGTTGCGGTCATCACGCGCCGTCAAGCCCACGATGCCGCCAAGCGAAGCAAGTGCGAGCAGCGTTGGCTCAACAAACATGGTATACAAAAGATGAAGGAGGACTGATTATGCGCAAATACTTGACAATACTTTTACTTGGCTGCTCGCTATACGGTATGGCTCTTGTTCCTCCGCGTGATCCCTCACGCAGGGCCGAGTGGTATGCACAGATTGAGGCACAACGCCAGTCTCAACCGCAATATGCCGGGGCAGCATACATGCCAACAGCCACACAAGTAGCCGGTACGCGGACGATTATTCCGCGCGTATTGGTTATTATGGTTAACTTTAGCAACTATGCACTCATCTCTACTCCGGCAGAGGTGGATTCGATGTTCAATGGCTCGAATTGGACAAAGGATGGAGCGACAGGTAGTGTGCGGCAGTATTTCTACGATCAGTCCATGGGACAATACGACCCGCAGTTCGATATCGTGGGCCCGGTGACATTATCTAAAGGATATGCAGAATATGGTTCAGGTACGAGTATGGTAGCAGAAGCCTGTGGGCTGGTGGACAATACGG
Organism: uncultured Bacteroidales bacterium; assembly: GCA_902783545.1. Classification (GTDB taxonomy): domain Bacteria; phylum Bacteroidota; class Bacteroidia; order Bacteroidales; family Paludibacteraceae; genus Colicola. The sequence continues at coordinate 14,160 of CACZRD010000104.1, read as the reverse complement.
TTGATTTCTCGCTGTATGATTCTGATAATAATGGGCAAGTTGATATCGTTTATGTCTTCTACGCAGGTTACGGAAAGAATGATGCGGGTTACATTGCACGTAAAGACCTTATTCCTGATCCGAATTCGCTTATCTGGCCACAATACGTAGGCAATTGCAATTGCGGCACATATGACGGCAAGACAGTTACTGCTTGCGAATACAGCAATGAATTGGATGGCTTTTTCTCTACCAAAGACAATCTTGTTATCGCTGGCATTGGTGTGCCGTGCCACGAGTACTGCCATGCATTGGGATTGCCGGATCTGTACGACACAAAATACACGCATGACCAGAAATTATTAGGTGAATGGGATCTAATGTGTGAAGGGCCGTACAACAATGGCGCACATACTCCTCCTTCGCTTTCCGCCTACGAGCGATTCTTCTTGGATTGGCTCACACCTACGCTTATAACAGAGGCAGATAACTTAGAACTGACAGATATCGCTTCGAGCAACCGGGCTTATCTAATTTCAGAGAGCGATACACATAACCTCGACGGATTGAATCCGAACCCAACCGTATTCTATCTATTAGAAAATAGACTGGAAAACACAACAAACAAAGGTTGGGATATTGGAATCCCGGGTGAAGGACTGCTCATAACGCGCATCGACTACCAACCCGCACGATGGAGCAAAAATACAGTAAACAATACTGTTGGAAGTTTTGGTGTGGATCTGATTGAGGCTGACGGACTGACACCGGCTTATGATGGATCCAACACAGACAATGGTTACTATGGTAAACCCGGAGACGCTTTCCCGAGCGGCGCAACGGAGTACACCGGTATTCCCGATCATGCTATCACGGATATAACGATGACAGAGGATGGTGTCGTGTCGTTCAAGTACCGTGGAGGAAAGATAGTGACAGCTATCTCTGCAACAACCGACGGACAGTCTCAGACCGGTAAGATACTCAAAGACGGGCAACTGCTGATCCGCAGAGACGGACGCACGTATTCCGTCTATGGTACACGGGTGGATTAACAAATAAACGAAGATGAGGCGGAAGATATATTGTTTGCTTGCATGTTGTGTTGTTGCGCTTTGTGTGTTCGCCAAGCCTGCGCGCAGAGGTGCGATGAAGCTCACGCAACCTGACGGTACGCAGATAACAGCGTATCTGCACGGCGATGCTTTCTTCCACTATTATACCACAGCCGACGGGCAGATGCTGGAGCGCGATGCAGCAGGATTCTACCAGCCGACGCACATGCCGTCGGAGGAAGAGTTGCAAACACGCCACATGAGCAATCCCCGTCGTGTTGCCATGCAACAGAAGGTCGGCACGTTGAATCTTGCTCCTCGTGGATTGGTGATCCTCGTCAACTTCTCTGATCTGACTTTCCAGACATCATATGAGGAAATGGAGAATATGCTTAACGGGCAGAATTACTCTCGCAGTTATACTTATAAAGACGAGGGCAGAACAAGATGGATCAGTTCGTCAGGAAGTGCACGGCAGTATTTCCAAGATAACTCATGCGGACAATATAACCCTGTATTTGACGTGGTAGGTCCTGTAACCGTTTCGCGGGGGTACGCATATTACGGTCAGAATGACAGTCAGGGTGATGACAAACACCCGGACCAGATGATTAAGGAAGCTTGCGAACTGGTGAACAACGAGGTGGATTTCAGCCTCTATGACAACGATGGTGACGGGCAGGTGGACTTCGTGTATGTCATCTACGCCGGCTATGGAGAAGCGGATGGTGCAGGCGAGAACTATATTTGGCCGCATAACTACAGACTGACATACACCGGTGTGAACTGTATTGTTGACGGCAAGAGGGTGGATAACTACGCCTGCTCCAACGAACTTGATTACTATAGCAAGCAACATGACGGCATCGGTACGTTCTGCCACGAGTTTTCGCATGTACTCGGCTTGCCGGACTTATATGCAACCACTGAAAATGCTACCCACAAAACCATGGGCGCTTGGGATATACTGGATTATGGACCATACAACAATGACGGCAACACTCCTCCCGCCTACTCGGCTTACGAACGGTTCTACATGGGATGGCTGCATCCCACGCTCATCAACAGCGCGTGCGATGTGGAGGTACCTGCTTTGTGTGCGGCGAACAGCGCGGTGCTGATGACCCGAACAGGCGAACATAATATGACTGGAACTAATCCTAACCCGAAAGAGTTTTACTTGTTGGAAAATCGCCAGAAAGACGGTTGGGATCAGTACTTGCCCGGGCACGGACTGCTCGTGACGAAGATCAATTATGATGAGAGCAAGTGGAGCAACAACAAGGTCAACGCCAGCCAGTATGTAATGGGAGTGGATATTGTGGAAGCAGACGGCAAAAAACCTGCATATAGCCAGAGCAACCGCGAAAACGGCTATTTCGGTAAGCCCGGTGATACATACCCAACAGGGGCGGATTCGTTTACAGAGCTGACTTCATATCCGGTGACGGCTATCCGTGAGGAAAATGGGAAAATATGTTTCCAAGTCAGTGGCGGTGGCGAGAACATCAATCTGGATGTGCAGGACACAAAGCAAAACACCTCCGCAAAGAAGGTTTTTCGTGAGGGCAGAATCCTTATTGAGTACAATGGCGACTACTACGACTTGTTAGGAAGATCGCTACACTGAGACAGAAAAGACAACATACAATGAAACTCGTATCGTATAATGTTAACGGCATCCGCTCCGCGTTGAGCAAGGGCTTGTTAGAGTGGCTGGCAACGGCTAACCCCGATGTGTTCTGCATCCAAGAGAGCAAGGCGCAACCCGAGCAGATTGATACCACCGCGTTCGCAGAACTCGGCTACACAAGTTATGTCCACTCTGCCGAAAAGAAAGGTTACTCCGGCGTGTGTATCTTCAGCAAGCAGCCTGCTGACAAGGTTGTCGCAGGCATGAGCAACGACCGCTATGACCGTGAAGGACGAGTGCTGCGTGCTGACTTCGGCGAACTGACTGTTGTGTGCGTCTATGTGCCCAGCGGCACGACAGGCGACATCCGTCAGGAGTTTAAGATGGACTTCCTGGAGGTCTTCCTCAAGTGGCTCAATGAACTCCGCAAGGAACGTCCGAACGTGATCATCTGCGGCGACTTCAATATCTGCCATAAACCCATTGACATCAACCACCCGGAGCGTCAGATCGGCGTCAGCGGATTCCTGCCCGAAGAGCGCGAGTGGATGGATCGTTGGCAACAGACGGGACTGATTGATACGTTCCGCGTGTTCTGTCAATCGCCGGAGATGTACAGTTGGTGGTCGTATCGTGCCGGAGCGCGTGCCCACAATGCTGGCTGGCGTATTGACTACTTCTGGGTGAGCGAGTCGCTGCGCGAGCGTCTGCGCGATGCACGTATCCATAGCGATGCTGTGCACAGCGATCATTGTCCGGTTTCGTTGGAGATAGAGTAATCCGATATATCCCGAATAAATTCGATTTATGCAAACATTACGCACAGAACATCTGGTAAAGAAATATGGTAAGCGTACTGTCGTCAACGATGTCAGTATTCATTTGGAGCAGGGTGAGATCGTCGGTCTGCTTGGTCCGAATGGTGCAGGCAAAACGACGACGTTCTATATGACCACCGGTCTGGTGGTGGCTAATCACGGTAAGATCTTTCTTGATAACATTGACATCACCTCGTATCCGATGTACCGTCGTGCGCAGTTGGGCATCGGTTATCTGCCGCAGGAGGCATCCGTGTTCCGGAAGATGACGGTGGAGGATAATATCCTCTCTGTACTGGAGATGACCAATTTCCCTAAGGATTATCAATACGAGAAACTGGAGCAACTTATCCGTGAGTTCAATCTGGAGCATGTTCGCACGAACCTCGGCGATCGTCTCTCGGGGGGTGAACGCCGCCGCACGGAGATAGCCCGCTGCCTGGCTATCGAACCGAAGTTCGTCATGCTTGATGAGCCGTTTGCCGGCGTTGACCCGATAGCCGTGCAAGAGATTCAGGACGTTGTATGGCGGCTCAAGGACAAGAATATCGGCATCCTGATCACCGACCATAATGTGGACGAGACATTGTCTATCACCGACAGGGCGTACCTGTTGTTTGAAGGCAAGATCCTGTTCCACGGCACGCCGGAAGAGTTGGCGGCTAACCCGATAGTGCGCAATAACTATTTGGGACGTGACTTTGAACTGAAGCGCAAGACGAAAGTAAACGATTAAGTGCCCCTGATGAAGAATATCCTGCGATATCCGTGGATAGTAGCAGCCTGCAACCTTGTGTTGGTATTGGCGCTCTACACGCTGCTCCGACTCGTATGCTATGCGGTCAACGGAGCGATGTTCCCGGATATCGATGGCAACCATCTGCGCGAGATTCTTTGCGGCGGCATACGCTTTGACCTGACGGCTGTCTTATACCTCAGTTCGCTATATCTGCTCGGCATCTTATTGCCTTTGCCCGCTCGCTGGCGGATGAACGGCAGTTACCAAAAAGTGCTGGCGTGGCTGTTCCTGATACCGAACGCTATAGGCTTGGCGGTCAACGCGGCGGATATCGCGTATATCCCTTTCACCGATCGCCGGACAACATGCACGTTCTTTACCGAGTTTGCCAACGACGATAATCTGTGGAGTATCTTTGCCCAAGGTATAGTGCAGTATTGGCCGGTGACGCTTGCCGGACTGCTTGCGCTGGCTATTCTGTTTGTCTGCACGCGCAGGACATTCTGCGTGCCATCTGTGCGTCCTGTATTGTATTATCCGTTAGCAACGGCAATCATGCTCCTGACCACTTATTTTGTGGTGATTGGCATCCGCGGCGGCTTTGGCAAATATACGCGCCCCATCACATTGAGCAACGCGCTGCAGTACACCAATACGCCGCGTGAAACAGCGCTGGTGCTCAACACTCCGTTCTCACTGATGAAATCGCTGGAAAACCAGCACTATGTTGAGCCGCAGTATTTCTCGCAAGACGAGTTAGCGGAACACATGAACCCCGTGCATCGGGCTGACAGCATCGGTATCAAGCGAACGGACAATGTGGTCGTGATTATTCTGGAGTCGTTCAGCAAGGAGTATATCGGCTTTTACAACCGTGATGTGGAGGGCTATCGGGGCTATACGCCGTTTTTGGATAGCCTGCTGGAGCAGTCGGTGACGTACGACTACTCGTACGCCTCGGGACGAAAGAGTATCGACGCTATGCCTTCCGTGCTTTCGTCTATACCGATGCTCATTGAGCCGTATATCGTTACGCCGTACTCAACCAATAGTGTATCATCCATTGCCGATTGTCTGAACAGAGTTGGCTATCAGACGGCGTTCTTTCACGGCGCACCGAACGGTAGCATGGGCTTCCAGGCGTATGCGCGCAGTGCGGGTTTCGAGCGCTATTACGGGATGAACGAGTTCGGCGACAATAGTGCGTTTGACGGAACATGGGCGATTTGGGATGAGCCGTTCTTGCAGTATTACGCCCAAACGATGTCTGCGATGCAAGAGCCGTTCATGACCGCCGTGTTCACTGCATCCAGTCATCATCCCTACAAAGTGCCTGAGCAATATCAAGGTGTGTTCCCGAAAGGTAGCAAACCCATCCACGAGGCGGTAGGTTATGCCGATCATGCGCTCCGGCAGTTCTTTTTGACGGCAAGCAGGCAACCGTGGTTTGAGCATACGCTGTTTGTGCTCACAGCCGACCACACGAACGAACTCACGCTGCCCGAATACACCAACGCACGCGGACTGTATGAAGTGCCGGTGGCGTTCTACCACCCCGCGCTGACCGCCGAGAGACGTGCGCAGGTCGTGAGCCAGACGGATATTATGCCGTCGGTGTTGGAGTTTCTGGGGTATGACGAACCGTATTTTGCGTTTGGCGAAGATGCTCTGAATCAGCCCAAGCAACACCCCTATGCCGTGTGTTACAATGCGCCGTTATATCAGATATTCTCGGATAGTCTGCTCCTGCAGTTTGACGGCGAACAGGTGGCAGCAGTATATGACTACCGCCACGACCGCTGTCTGCATACGAACAAAGCCGGTCAACTACCGCAGGAGCAACTCGATCCGATGACAGATTATCTGAAAGCGTTTATCCAACAATATATCCACCGTATGGTGCACGACGAACTGACTGCGCAATGAACAGAGCGATATACATAGCACTCCTTTCGATGGTATTATTCGGATGCCAGCGCCCTGACGTGACGCTTACTGTCCGCGAGTGCGCACCGATGCCTGTGGCGCGTGCGTGCGCAACGGCGTTTGTGGTGGATGGTAAGGCGTATGTGTTTGCCGGTCGGGACAGTGCAGGTATATCCCACAATGACCTGTGGTGTTATACGCCATCCACTGACCGGTGGGAGAACTTAGGTACTACACCCTTGACCTCCCGCGTACATGCCACGGCGTGTGTGAATGCAGGCAAGGTTTATCTGGGGCTCGGCTTCCAGGGCGAACATGGTGTTGATTCCTGTTACCTGCGTGACTACTGGGAATATACACCGGCTACCGGCGTCTGGCGTCAGCTCGCCGACTACCCGAATGCGTACACGAATCGTGCAACCTCGTTTGTAGGCGATGACGAACTCTATGTCGGTTACGGATTCTGTTGGAATTACCGTCGTGATATGTTCCGCTATACGATAGCCGATGACCGGTGGGACTCGATAGATGTAGGAGTCGCATTTACGGGTTACCCGACCCGCTCGTTTGGAGGTACAGGCTGTACGTGCCGCGGACGACATTTTATGGGCACAGGGTTCTTCCGCAAGAGTGTGAACTGGTGGGCTGAACTCGTCGATGGTACGCATTGGGAGCAACGCGCTGAGGTGCCCGGTCGTGAACGTACGTTGGCGGCTACGGCAGCTACCGACCGCTACGTCTATCTGTGCGGCGGTATCCATTACGGCGGTGTGAACACCAGCGGCGAGGTGCTGACGGATGTAAGGCGGTATAATCCGGATAGCGACGAGTGGCAATACGTCGCCCGCATTCCGCAGGGCTTGATCAATCACGTATGTTTCGCCATAAACGGAAAAGTGTATTTCGGGCTCGGAGAAAACGACGAATGGCAAGTGCAAAACAAACTCTACTGTATTGAGGAGTAAGCTATACATACTGTTTTTGATGCTGTGCATGCTCTGCACAAGTCTGCATGCACGCGAGTTGAGTTGGCAGTGGTGGCCGACGGGTATTACTGATAGTATCCCTGCCGGCAATGATACCTTGCACTATCGCTTAGGACTCAGTGCCGTGGCGTCGAGTGGCAGGTATGCACCGTTCTGGCTGCACAACAACACGAATGGCGATATCAGTAGCAGTCCGTATAGCGGTAACCTGAGCGTGGAAATCTATAAGGATGCCGTGCATCCTGACCGCTGGTGGGATTACGACTTTGCCGTGCAACTGACCGGTCGCGTGCAGTCGCCTGTTCCCGATAGTAAGTTCGATATCCAGCAGCGCGCTGTGACTGCTTACTTCAATCTGCTGTACGCGCATCTGCGGCTGTATGTGTTCGACATCACGGCTGGTATCAAGCCGATGATCTATGAGACGCAGGATACAGCCCTGAGTATGGGTAGCATGATCTTCTCCGGCAACAGCCAACCGCTGCCGCATGTCACGGTCGGTATAGACCGGTACATGCCGTTCCCGGGGTGTTACGGTTACTTGGAACTCAAAGGCGGACTGACACACGCGTGGCTGGCAGATAACGTCTTTATGAAAGGCAGTTATCTGCACCATAAGTTCATTGCTGTCCGTCTCGGTGGTCGCCTGCCGGTGAATATCAGTTACGAGTTCCATCACGCAGCGCAATGGGGCGGAATAAGTCCTGTTTATGGAGATATAGGCAGTGACCTGCGTTCGTTCGCCAATGTGTTCCTGGCGCGTTCTGGCGGCGTGATGAACAATGATCGGCTGAACGCACAAGGCAACCATGTGGGCAGTCAGCAACTCGTACTCACCGGCAAAGGTGACGGCTGGCAAGTGAGTGCCTACTGGCAGAACTTCTTCGAGGATAACTTCGCACTTCTCGGCGACGGACAGAATATCACTGACGGCTTGTGGGGTATAAGCCTCAAGCAGACTCGCTGGCCGTTCATCCAGGGCGTGACCTGCGAGTTCATGAACACGACCGATCAGTCCGGACCTTGGCACGATCGCGACGGACTCTGTTATGCCGGCAAGGACGGCTACTACCGCAACAGCGTGTTCGCTAACGGATGGAATTATTGGTATCGCTCGATGGGTACGCCGTTCATCACCTCGCCGCTGTATAATGCCGATGGCACGATCTACACGCTCAACAGCCGCGTGATGGTGTATCACCTGGGCGTGCGCGGAGATATATACGGATTCCGGTATCGCGTCATGGCCAGTTATGCGCGTAACTATGGCAACGATGTCACCAGTCGCGCGCTGCTCAGCCAGAACACGGCCTTGCTGCTCGAGGTGCAGAAACATGTTGAGCAAGCCTGGGGACTGGATTTCGGGCTGCGGCTGGCTGCTGACCTCGGTACGCAGTGGGGAAACCAGTTCGGTGCACAACTCACCATATGCAAACGCGGAATAATCACCCAATGGTAACAAAATGGTAAATGACTCAATGGTAAATATCATCATGCCTGTCAAGGACTCGCTGCAAACAGCCGAGCAGGCTATCCGAGCTATTGTGGCAAGCGGATATACGCTCACTGTGTATGACGACAACTCGACCGCCGAGAACGCTGCACGACTCGATGCCTTGAGCGCCGAGTTAGGTATTAGCGTGATGCATATCAGCGAGCAAACCGACCATCCGTCGCCTAACTACCGCTGGGTGCTTATCCATACGCAACGCGAATGTATCGGCAGCGGGCAGCATCTGGTTATCGTGGAGAGCGATGTGATCGTGCGTCCGTCCACCATCAGTACGCTTGTGCAATCAGTCCGGTCTAAGGTCGGGTTGGTGGCCGCGGTGACGCACAATGAGAATGGTGATGTTAACTTCCCCTACGACTACGCACGGCGTATCAAGCAGGACGGTAGTTGCAAGAAGCGCTTCTCATTCTGCTGCACATTGCTCACCAACGAGTTCCTGCGTGCCTTTGATTTCGAGCAACTCGATCCGACGAAGAACTGGTACGACGTGACCATCAGTCATATGTCGCTCAAATTGGGCTTTGACAATATCCTGCAGGTCAGCAACCCCGTGTTGCATAAGCCGCACTCCAGCCGCCCGTGGAAACGACTCAAATATACCAACCCGCTACTTTACTACTGGCGCAAACTCACCCAGCGCCGCGATAAAATATGAACCCTCTCGTATCCGTCATAGTACCTCTGTACAACGCTGCGCCGTTTATCGTCGAAGCGCTGGAGAGCATAGTGGCATCGACCTATCGGCCGATAGAGGTCATCGTGATGGACGACGGCAGCAAGGATGACAGCCTGCGCGTGGCACAGGATTTCGCCTCGGCGCATCCCGAGGTGCGCGTGCTGCATCAGCCGAACAGCGGCGCATCGGCGGCAAGAAACAATGCTATCCGTGCCAGCCGGGGCGAGTATATCCTGCCTGTGGATGCCGACAACCGCATTCATCCCTTGTATATCGAGGAGGCGGAGGCTGTCCTTGCGTCACGCCCCGAGGTGCGCGTTGTGTCCTGCCGGGCGGAGTTTTTTGGTGACCGGACAGGCGAGTGGATTACTCCGCCGTTCAGCAAACAGCTGCTGGCGCGTAAGAATATGATCGACACCTGCGCGATGTACCGCCGCGCGGATTGGGATCAGACCCTCGGCTATATGACCACCTGCGCTGCACGTGAGGATTGGGATATGTGGCTCTCGTTGTTCGAACTGGGCGGCGAGTTTGTACGCCTGCCGGACATACGGTTATATTATCGTGTACGTGCCGGATCCAAACGTGTGCAGGATCGTGCGCTCAAGCGCAAACTGATTGATGAGATCAACCGTCGCCATCCGGCTTATATGCAGCGTTACTTGGGCGGCAAACTGCATTACCACCGCTCGTGGTCGAGGTTCCTGAATCTGTTCTACAGCGCGAAGCAGGTAGGCGAGTTTGACCGTTGGCAACAGGGTGAGGTCATCTTCTCCCGTCGTAACATCCTGCGCCTGACGGAAGGCGTGGTCGTCAAGCAGTTTGCTATACCCAACCTGCTGCGCGGACTCTGGTACGGGCTGCTCGGCAGGAGCAAGGCGCGTCGCAGCTATGAGTACGCGCAGTGGATGCAGGGACTGACGCCTGCGCCTGTTGCCTACCGTGAGGAGCGGATGTGCGGCATTCTGCGCGATAGTTGGTACGCTTGCCGCGAGTCGGAGTGCCGGCATACGTTCAACGAGCTCATCGGCGCACCGCAATATCCGCAGCGCAAGCAGATCCTGCAGGCTATAGGGCGCTTCACGGCTGAACTGCACCGGCGCGGTATCCTGCATCGCGATTACTCGGGCGGGAACATCCTGTTCAATGACGATGGCAGCTGCATTCAGGTCATCGACTTGAACCGAATACGCTTCGGCCGTCACCTGAGCCGTGAGCAGCGTCTGGGTAACTTCGAGCGACTGAACATCGACCGCGAAGCGTTGCACCTGATTGCTGACGGCTATGCTTCGGTCACGGGCGAGGACGCCAATCAAGTGGCGGAATATATCATCGCGCACCGCTGGTATAAACATGTAAAACAAGGAATAACGAACCTATGAATCAGTACCGTGACATCATAGGACGAATTAGTTACGTCCTCTTCCTGGTTATCGTGGCGCTGTTGCCGTTTCCGCAAATATATCTGCGGTACGCGTTTGTGCTATGGTTCATATGTTGGGTGCTGGAGGGCAGATGGCTGTGCAAGCCACGCTCCTTGCGCGAGAACAAGATGGCTATCCCGATGATCCTGTTCGGACTGTGGTACGCATGGCGGCTGCTGTCGTTCTTCTGGGCGCCGGATCATGATGCTTGGGCGTGGCAGGCAGAGCGTTACCTCTCGTTCGGCTTGATTATTCCGGTAGGCATATGGGGCGTCAATGCGTATTACAACTGGCGGACTGCCGGCAAGGTGCTGGTGTGGAGCTGTGTGGCGGCGATATTCGTATATATAGCATGGGTATCGCTATTCTATGTGCACAATGACTGGATTGGTCGGTTCCCGAACATGGAATACTGGACGAATGTACCGAAAGGCTGGTTCGCATTCTTTGAGAGTAACATATCCTGGGTCAAGCACCGTCTGTTCCTCTGCAGCGTGGAGTTGTTCGGTGCTGTGATGGCGTATCAGTTGTACCGCAAGCGCCCGGCTATACTGCTGCCCGTCATGCTGGTTATGCTGTCGTCTATCCCGCTCACAGGTTCCAGACAGTCTATATTGACCGTTGTAGCACTGATGGCTGTCGCATTAGTCTATGAGCTGCCTCAACGCTACAGGTTGCGCTACGGAGTGGGGATTCTGCTGCTCGGAATAATATTAGGCTTCGGCTTGCTGGAACTCAATCCGCGTATGCAGAATTTCGATTTTGCAGAATTCACTCAGATGCGTAATGTGAACTCGGAGCATAATGTCCGGCTGAACATCTGGGGATTGGCTCTCCAGCAGCCCTCTGACTACCTGGCGCACGGTTTAGGCTCCGGGCAGAGTACGAATTACATGATTGAGAAATACAAAGAGGCGAACTTTAGTTACTTTGTTGACATGCAGTACCATGCGCACAACCAATATCTGGAGGAGTTGATGGAGTTGGGTGTGCCGGGGCTGCTGTTCTTCCTGTTATGCTGGCTGTCTATCCCTATATGTGCCAGCCGCAAAGGCGTGTTTACCGCCTTGCTGTTCACTGCGCTGTTCATGATGAACATGCTTACGGATTGTATGTTCGGTAAGTTCTGCGGGATAGCCTTGTGGTCTGCCGGCTTGATGATGATCATGCTGCAATCGGAGTCAGATGATCCGGGACACGCATCACTTGTCGAATAATCCGCGCAAGTAAGGTAGCTGCTTGCCCGCCAATTCTTTCATGAGCGGGTCTAACTGAAAGCGGACAATCATCTGTTGCTGGTGTTGCAGGTGATAGCCGTCGAAATGCATATTCCACGAGAAGTAGAAATTCACGAAACTGCTCCTATACAGGTATGCGAATATATCTGTGCGGTTGTACAGGCGCGACTGATAGAACGGGTCGCCAAGCGATGTATTGGGATTACGCGGTCGCAAGGGCTGGAGATTGTCGCCATAGTAGAAAGTGTTCTTGATACCCAGGAACCACCAGTTGGCGTACAGCTCGATGATCAGACCGTGGTTAGGGAAACTCTCGTTGGTGGCGCGGTCACGCTGCCAGCCGAAGATATATCCGGCGCGGATGGACAGCGAGTCCAGCGGTGTGAGCTGTGACAGGTTGGCTCCGGCAAAGGCGTGCAGATGCAGGTCATCCATCACCATCTCGTGCACAGCCTCGGCGGAAGCTTTGTGATTCATATGCGCCAGTCCGCCTACCTGCAACCAGCGGTAACGGTATTCGCCGTTGAGTATGAGTCGGAACATCTCACGCCGCTCAGCCGTGCGGGCGCCGCGCCAGTCGCACATGAACTCAACGAATCCCTGCTCACTGCTGTATTGGATCAATGCACCTTGTATGTTCGGGTGGAAATACGTCAGACTGTCGTACATCAGCCATTCGGGTAATGGCACGATGCGCCGTGTGTAGGGGATTGCTCCCATCCCGGCATCAAAACCCTTATAGCGGAAGTGATACCACGCTATCGGGGCAAACTGCGTGTCGCGCCAGTCACCGCCGAGGCGCTGCGTGTAACTCACGCCGCCGGCAAGCTCATGTGTGCCACCAGCGCGATCGAGTATGCGCACGCCGATCTGCGGCGATAGACGGAAGTTCAGTATGGTCTGCGGTATCTGGTACGGCGAATGATACTCGCGATTGTCGAAGTACGTCGCAAAATCCACATCGTACAGCAGCTGCACGGGCTTGGCGGCAAGCTCAGCCTGCCGCGCCATGAATGCCGAGTCTGCGGGAGCAGTCGGTGGATTAGGATTAAACCGCGTCCAGAATCCTACAAGCAGTATCAGTACCAGTTGCATGATCTATTAACTCTCCATCCTGCCATGGCACTGCTTGTACTTCTTACCGCTTCCGCACGGACAGGGATCGTTCGGGCGGGGTTTCTTATCAGCATGGATAGGCATCGGCCGTTGCTGCTCGCGGGTGTCACGTCCGGCTGCTGCGGCTTGACCGCTGCGCTGTGCTGCTTGGTCGGCTGCGTCTTTCTGTGTGCGGTAACGGCTATAGTCCTGACGTTGCGGAGCCTGACCCTGGCGCACGTTCTCCGGCGCCTCGGTGCGGATCTGTCCGCGCAGCAGGATAGCTATAGCACGGCGGTTGAAGTTATCAAGCATCGAGCGGAAGATATTGAATGACTCCAGTTTGTAGATCAGCAGCGGGTCTTTCTGCTCGTAGCTGGCGTTCTGTACGCTCTGCTTGAGGTCATCCAGGGCGCGTAAGTGCTCCTTCCACTCGTCGTCGATCACGTAGAGCAGGATGCGCTTCTCAAACTCGCGGATCACCTCTTTGCTCTCGGTCTCGGCTGCGCGCTTGAGGTTGCAGCTGACGTTATATACATGACGGCCGTCGGTGATCGGTACGAGGATATTCTCGTACATCTGACCTTTGGTCTCAAATACCTGCTTGATCACGGGGTTGGCTATCTGCGCCATGCGATCCATCTTACGCTTGAACATCTCCAGCGCTGCCTCAGCCAACTCCTCGGCGAGGGCGGCAGACTTCTTGCTGTTGAATGTCTCTTCGTCGAACGGCACTTCCATGGCGAATACCTGCAGCACGTCGTCCTTCAGTCCCTCGTAGTCGAGCGTCGGGCGGTAGTTAGCCACAACGGACTCTGCCGTGTCGTAGATCATGTTCGTTATATCCACGCCGATGCGCTCACCCATCAGCGCGTGACGACGCTTGGCGTAGATCACGTTACGCTGCTGGTTCATCACATCGTCGTACTCGATCAGGCGCTTACGGATACCGAAGTTGTTCTCCTCGACTTTCTTCTGCGCGTTCTCGATTGACTTGCTCACCATCGAGTGCTCGATCATCTCGCCCTCCTGCATACCGAGTCTGTCCATGATGCTGGCTATACGCTCCGAACCGAAC
>CACZRD010000103.1 GCA_902783545.1 uncultured Bacteroidales bacterium | reverse complement strand
TATACACCTGTTCGGGCAGATAGACCGGATCGATTGCCGACAGTGTGGCAACAGGGCGCGTGGGCTGGCTATCGTATGTCAACTCAACGACAGACAGCGGCTGGTAAGCCGCCTTGACCTTATGCTTGCCCTGCGCACCATAGACATGCAACGCAAGACGTCCCTCCGCCTTGGTATATACGTGCAGCACCGACAACTTGTCAGAGTGCTTGCGTAGTCCTAATACGATTGCTTCAGTCGTCTGTTTCATAATTCGCGTAGTGTCGCAGGTCGTCAAATGTATATCCCCGTTGCAGCAAGAAGCGCGTCAGTTTTTGTCTGTCCAGTCCGCGCTTGGATTGCATCGCTTTGCGCAGGTTGGCGACATAGGTTTGCTCATCGATATCGCTGATGGCTTCCTGTATATCTGTTTCCGGCAGTCGTTTGGTGCGTAAGCCCATGATAATCTTCATTCTACCCCATCCCTGAAACGCCACCTTGTCGTGCACAAACGCACGGCAATAACGGCCGTCATCAAGGTAGCTCTGCTCCTTCAAAATCCCGATGACTTCGTCGATCTGCATCGGGGATGCGTTCAGCCTCGTGAGCAGCTGTTCGACATCCATCTCACAGCGTTCGGCTGTCGCACAATACCGTTGTGCACGCTCAAGGAAGACCTTGGTGTCAACAGCGTTCGGTTGCGTGAATGAATCGTTGTTTGCCATACATATCATTGAGGCATTCAGCCTCGTATCCTGTCTGTTGCATCAGTTCGAGCATCGCGCTGCCCTGCGTCTCACTGATCTCGAACCAGAGTTCCCGCGCCTTGTGCATCTCAGCTATCCGTCGATAGAACAATAGCGGATCATCTTCCGGCACAAACAATGCGTCTTTCGGTTCGTGACGCAAGGTGTTCTCAGTCATTGTCCTTCGTTCCGACGGACGGATATACGGCGGGTTGGATACTATCAGATCATACTCACCGATCTCGTCCTTCAGTATATCCGCCACAAAGAACCGCACAGCTAATCCCGCTCTCTCTGCATTGCGTTTCGCCACGTCTATTGCTTCCGCACTTATGTCCAAGCCCTCCACAATCCACTCCGGATGTTTCTTCTTCAGCGCCAAAGCGATGCACCCGCTTCCTGTACCTACATCCAACACTCTGACTGCTGACCGCTGACCGCTGACCGCTTCCACCAACTCTGCCGTTTCAGGTCGCGGTATAAGCGTCGCTTCATTCACCTCCAAATCCAAGCCTGACCACTCTGTATGACCGAAAATATATTGTACAGGAACAAATTTACACAATTTTTCCAGTATTATTTCCAAATCTGGTATATTTTTTGTACCTTTGTGCGTGCACAGATCAAAACGGTTCATTCCGGTTGTTTCCTCGATGACCCAATACGCCAATTCGCGTGCCTCGTGCTCGCCGTAACAGGGCGTCAGTCGCGTGACAATATGTTCAACTGTTGCTTTCACGCTGCAAAGATACAAAAAAATATTGACTTATGCAAGAACAAATGAAAAAATAGCAAAATAAAAGAGAAAATTGTAAATGAGAAAATGTTCTGATTATATATTGCGCTGCATTCAGTTAGCCCGTAACGGCGAGTATTACGTTGCCCCAAACCCGATGGTGGGTGCCCTGTTGGTAGTTAACGCGGATCAGCTAACAGCCAATGGCCAACGGCTAAAAGCCGGAGATATTTTTGCCGAAGGCTGGCATCATCGTTATGGTGATGCGCACGCTGAGGTGGAGTGCTTCCGCGCTGCCGACCGCCGCATGGCGGGACTCTCCGCTGCCGAGGTGACCGCCATATATGGCGAATTAACCCTCTACGTCTCGCTGGAGCCCTGCTCGCACTACGGCAAGACTCCACCCTGCGCCGACCTGATCATCAGCAAAGGAGTGAAGCGGGTTGTGGTCGGATGCCTTGATCCGAACCCGCAAGTAGCCGGTCACGGCGTACAGAAACTCCGCGATGCAGGTATAGAAGTGATTGTTGGTGTGGAAGAAAAGGCCTGCCGCGAACTGAACAAACGTTTCCTCTGTCTGCATGAGAAACATCGCCCATACGTCATTCTCAAGTGGGCACAAACTGCCGATGGGTTCGTGGATTTCATCCGCAAGGATGGCATGCCGTTAGTCATTTCAACGCCAGTCACCAAGCAACTTGTTCATAAGATGCGTGCCGAGAACATGGCGATCATGGTCGGCACGCGCACTGCCTTGCTCGATAATCCCTCGCTGCTCACTACCCGCTGGCCGGGCAGAAACCCCGTGCGCATCGTTGTTGACCGACAGCACCGCATTCCTCAGGATGCAAAGATATTCTCTAACGACGCGCCAACGATCGTGTACAGCGAGCAAACGGACTGGCCGTTCATCCTCAGCGACCTTGCAGGACGTAATATCCACTCCGTGCTGGTAGAAGGTGGACCGACCCTGCTCCGGCATATTCTGGAAACGGGATTATGGGACGAGATGCACATCGAAGTAGCACCGGTCACCATAGGCGAAGGAGTACCTGCACCCGATGCCAAGCTGCCGGACAGATACGAGCTGGTGGATGGTGCAAAGTTATACACCATCTACCATTCGTGATACAAAACGGCACTATTTTGAACGAAAAATGAAATAAAATTTGCATTTATGCAAAAAATTTCGTACCTTTGCGCCCTTACAGCCATCCGCCACGCTTGGCGGATAAGAAAAAACAACAATATGACCATACATCGACTATATCCGCTTACTTTGGCGTGCCTGTCATTGGTGAGCCTGAGCAGTTGTAATCTGTTTCAGCGCGACATCAAAGAGGGCGCTGTAGTGCAGTTGGCGGGTAACTATCTGTACCAAACGGACTTGGATGCCGTGACCGCCAATGCCACCACGCCCGAGGATAGTGCGCGTTATGCCGAGCAGTTCATACGCCGTTGGGCAACGGACATCCTTCAATATCAGGAGGGCAAGAACCACAGCGCGCCAGAGATCGAGGCGTTGGTCGAGGATTACCGCCGCAGCCTGTACGTGGCGGAATATGAGCGGCATATTGTGGACAAACGCATGCCTAAGTCGGTCAGCGATGCCGAGGCGGATACGTTCTACGTGCACCACCAAGACCGCTTCATCCTGCAAGAGAACATCCTGCAGGGCGCATTGCTCGTTATTCCGCAAGACGCGCCCTCGCAACCCGAACTGAAGAAACGTCTCATGGATCTTACGGACGAGGAAAACCTCGAATACATCGAGAAGTACGCTTACCAGTATGCTTCCGGTTATGAGTTATTCACCGCACAATGGCGTACGGGCAACCAGATACTTATGCGTATGCCGTCTAACAAGTGGCAGAAGACGCTGGCGGCAGGCAAGCAGTTTGCCGAGCAGGACTCGACATCGCTCTATCTGCTGCAGGTGACCGATTGCCGACTGGCGGGTGAGCCAATGCCCGTGGATTATGCCCGCGGAACGATCAACAAGATGATCTTGTCCGAGCGGCGCGTGTCGTTCCTGCAAGCGCAACGCCTACAGCTGTACGATGATGCCGTGCGGTTCGGGAAGATTCGGTTCAACGAGAAATGATGATTATGAAGAAATTAGTATATATTTGTTTGTTAGCGTTCGCGCTGCCTTGCATAGCGGACGATAACATCATTGACGAGGTTATCTGGATCGTGGGTGACGAGGCTATCCTTCGCTCCGAGGTGGAGGAGGAGCGTCTGCGTGCACAGTACGAGGGACAATCAATCCCCGGCGATCCGTATTGTGTTATTCCCGAGCAGTTGGCTGTACAGAAACTGTTCCTGCACCAAGCCGAACTGGACTCAGTCGAAGTGTCCGAATCAACGGTCAGCCATCAGGTGGATATGCGAATGAACTACTACATCTCGCAGATCGGTTCGAAGGAGAAGATGGAGGAGTACTTCCGCAAGACTAGCACGGAGATCCGCGAAGAGATGATGAAGAACGTGCGCAACCAGATGACGATCCAGCAGATGCAGCAGAAACTCACGGCGAACATCAAACCCACACCGGCCGAGATCCGCCGCTACTACAACAGCCTGCCCATGGACTCTATTCCGATGATGCCGGCAGAGGTAGAGGTACAGATCTTGAGTTTCGTGCCGCCTGTTCCTATCGAAGAGACCGAGCGCATCAAATCCCGTCTGCGCGAGTTCTCCGAGCGCGTCACCAGCGGGGCGGCGGATTTCTCGATGCTGGCACGGTTCTATTCCGAGGATACCGAATCCGCCAAGCACGGCGGTGAGTTGGGCTTCGTGGGACGCGGACAACTGGTGCCGGAGTTTGCAGAGGTGGCGTTTGCACTCAATGATCCGAAGAAGGTCAGCCGCATCGTCGAGACCGAGTACGG
>CACZRD010000102.1 GCA_902783545.1 uncultured Bacteroidales bacterium | reverse complement strand
TACGACGGTTGCGCGAAGCAACGTGATTTACTGATCTTGGCATAATTCAATACTCAATTTTGATGGTTAGACATTAGCGCAGCAACAGCAGCTCGCGAATCGAGCGCAGATTGCTGTGATCGACAAGGGCAACATGCGTAAGGTTACGCTTTTGCTTTTTCGTTTTCTTCGTCAGAATGTGACTCTTGAACGCGTGTTTGCGTTTCAATTTACCCGTTCCGGTAAGCGTGAAGCGCTTTTTGGCACCGGAATTAGTTTTTACTTTTGGCATTTTGTTAAATATTTAATTGTTAATAATCGGCATAAGGCAGCACAAAAGCCTTATACCATTTTTTATCTATATTTTGTCAATTATTTCTTAGGCGAAATATTGACAATCATTCGTTTGCCTTCAAGCTTTGGCACAGCTTCGACTTTGCCGTACTCTGCTAAATCGTTGGCAAATCTCGCTAATAGCAACTCACCCTGTTCTTTGAACAGAATCGAACGCCCGCGGAAGAACACGTACGCCTTCACCTTGTTGCCTTCTTTCAGAAACTCCTGCGCATGTTTCAACTTGAAGTTGTAGTCATGCTCATCGGTCTGTGGTCCGAAACGGATCTCTTTGATGACAACCTTTGCCGAGTTGGCTTTCTGCTCTTTCTCTTTGCGTTTCTTCTGGTACAGATACTTCTGGTAATCCAGTATTCTGCATACGGGAGGCTCGGCATTTGCCGAAATCTCCACAAGGTCAAGGTTCTGTTCGTCGGCTATCTGCATCGCTTCACGCAGGCTGTATATTCCTTGCTCTACGTTGTCACCCACCAGACGAACCTCTGCCACACCGCGTATCGCATCGTTGATGCGGTTTGGCATTTCCTTTTCAACGCGCCCACGATTTCCACGAGGCGCACGAGGTAAATTTGTTGCTATAGTTTTGTCCTCCTATAAGGGTTTGTTTCCTCCACAGCCCAGCCCTATGCCGCACACACCTATCGGCACGGCCATAGCACTTGCTATGAATTCGGCTACAAAGTTACGATTTTTTTATCGCTTTAGCAAATGTTTGCGCTATTTTTCTTCAAAAAACTGCATTTTGATAGGTGTATATGCCGTATTGACAAGGCTATTACACGATTTTTGAAAAATGTTTGCAAAAATATTTGCATATATCAATTATTTTTTGTATCTTTGTAGCCGAATTGTGAGATTAATCCTTAAAATATATCTAATATGACAAAATCATTTCGTCACACTATCCTGCTCTTGGCTGCTGTTGCTTTCGTAGCCGTATCATGCAAGGATAATGCCATCCCGTCTGACACACTTGGCACAGACGGCATCCAACAAAGCCGTGTCGTTTACGACACCGTTTACAACCTGCGCGCAGCTACTGGCGACACCATTGACATCGAAACAGCCATTCAAGTGGCTACTGAATTAGGCCCCGGAAAGACCTCGACCAAGGATTACTATATTATTGGAGCGGTCAAAGGGCACGATACAAGAGATAAATACCAATTTGATCCGCAATACGGTAATTTCTATGTTTACTTGGGCAACAAGATCGGCAATCGCTCGTTCTATTGCTATCGTATTTTTGGATACAATGGCGCCAAGTTTACTGATTTGAGGCAGATGAGCCACGGAGATATCGTGGTCGTATGTGGCAAGATTCAGAACTATTTTGGCTCTGCACAATTGTCACAGGGAGGTAAACTTATCACATCGGACAACCCGCTTGCTGCCGGAATACCCGAAGAATAAACAACTTACAAGATATCAAACAGTATAAAATGAAAAAAACATTTATCATTGCCATTGTCGCATTGGCATGCGGCACAATGGCGTACGCTCAACCCCGCGCAATTGGTGTTAACCTCGGCGGTGGCACAGGCTTTAGTTATCAGCATGGTTTCGGTGAAACAAACATGTTGGATATTGACGTGCACACGAGTCTCTTGAATGCAGCATATGGCTGGTGGGGAGTCGGAGCACATGTTACCTACGACTGGATTGATCCGTTCGGAGCAAAGTTTCCAGAATTGGAAAAAGGTGAGTTCCACTGGGCAATGGGTGTCGGCGGTGCTGGCGGTATCAAAGATTTCGCTAATAGTTATTGGTATGCAGGTGTTGCCGGTCATGTTGGCGTAGCATACGACTTCTGGTTCCCGCTTGAACTTTCCGTTGACTGGCGTCCCAGCATTGGCGTAAGTAACGCATATTCTAACTGGTTCAACGTTCCGGGCTTGTTCGAAGGTATCAGCATTGGCGTTCGATATCGCTTCGGCCAGAACTAATCACAACAATCTCAAAACAAAAACAACCGACAGGATTTCCCGTCGGTTGTTTCTTTTATCTCTAAACACTAAACTCTATACGCTCAGCTCTATCATCCCATTGCGCCGTCAATAGGGATAACTTGCCCGGAGACGTAGGATGACATGTCCGAAGCAAGGAACAATACGACCTGTGCAACTTCTTCCGGCGTGCCGGCGCGATGCAACGGAATACGCTCCACAAAACTATCGCGTACTTCTTGCGGCAAAGCCTGCGTCATATCAGTATCGATATATCCGGGCGCAACCGCATTAGCTCGTATTCCGCGAGCGCCAAGTTCCTTGGCGGTGGACTTCATCAGGGCAATGATTCCAGCCTTCGACGCAGCATAATTCGCTTGCCCGGGGTTGCCGGCTATTCCCACAACCGATGCCAGAGAAACGATACTACCTTTGCGTGCGCGCATCATAATCGGTACGACTGCATGCGTATAGTTGAATGCCGACTTCAAGTTCACACGAATCACATCGTCCCACTGCTGCTCGTTCATTCGAAGCAACAGCGTATCGCGTGTTATGCCGGCGTTGTTAACCAATATGTCTATCGTGCCGAAGTCTGCTTTTACCTGTTCAACGACCGCATGTGCATCCTCAAAACTTGCTGCATCCGATACGTACGCCTTTGCTTTTACGCCAAGCGCCTGCAAGTCTGCCTCCGTGGCACGTACCTGCTCATTGAGTGCAATATCCGTGAAGGCGATATTGCAACCTTCCTTTGCCATACACAGCGCAATAGCACGACCTATACCCCGCCCTGCGCCGGTAATCAATGCTGTTTTTCCTTCTAATATCATAATTCTAAATCCTTTCATGGGGTCTCCAAAAGCTATCATTAGATAGGTTTTGGGAAGAGCAAAAAAGGTGTCGTGCCGTTTTACGCGAGAAAACTCCTATTAACAGGATTTGAGGTTTCACGCACCTTTGTAATCCGACCACCTCATCGCTACCCTCTTGCGAGGGGTCACGGCGTAGAGTATCGGCACGCCATTAGTACGCCAGGGACCTCGGTAGTTTATTTTACTTGATGAGTTTTCCGGTCTCTAACCGACACGACACCTATATTATTTATCACTTCTTATTTCCAAATATTCTTTTCTCTGCTTACGAGTTCCATTGGAACGTAAGCACGAGTTTATTCTCTTTGGTCTTATACACTCCCAACTGTGTCAAATACACTGCGTCAATCACCTGCCCTGTGCTCCAGGAATGTGCGTACGCTAACCCGACACGCAGCCACTTGCCCATATAGTTCACGCCTACTGATGCTCGCTGACGCGAATATAGCGTTGAATAAGCGTATCCCGCATCAATCATCCAGTGGTTAGTCACCGCTACCTCCAAGCCTGCACGCGCAGTATGCGCAACGCCTATAAGCTTATGATACTGCATGTCATATTGCAGTGACAACAATCCATGATCTCTCCACTGCAGTCCTATTCCGGCACTGACCTTGAGCGGCGTAGTCATCTGCCACGTAGTAGAGTAATCCGGAGAGTCATACACTGAGTTATTCTCCGGCGTGGATGGATAAACGAATCGCTCTGTATAATAATCCGTCTCTCGCATTTTGCCGATCACCGGTGACTCAACAGCCAACCCTATGCGCAATGCACGTATGGGATGAACCAGCACTCCTATACTGCCGCCTATACCGAACGATTTGCCTATAGCCGTCTCACTCAATGTATATTCGCGACGTTGACCTCGTTTGTCTTCTTCCGTATATTCCCACCTGTTGATGGTCTGCCGTGCTTGCACCCACTCGATGTTCATGCCGACTCCCCAATACACGCGGTTGCTGATGTTCATTGCATAGTGGAAATCTGCATCGTGCCGATAGCCGTACTCGTCAATATTCGTCTCCGTCCAGTTGAAGTCTGTCCCTCGCTCGCTACGGTCGTTGAGCGTAATGTTTCGCAATATATCCGCACGCTTGGCGTACGAGATCATAAGGTTGTTACTCACCACTCCCGCCACACGTTCGGGGTGCGTTAAGGCAAATACATACGATGCCTGCGACAGATGTGCGCGGTTATACCATGTCTTCGTATCCATTCGATCCGGCTGGTAAAACCGGCGGAACGTAAAGTCCGCGCTCACCGAGAACTGGCTGTGTCTATATATGCCCAAACCGGCAGGATTATGCTTGACTGCCGTCGGATCACCGCCTACTGCCGTCATAGCACCGGATAGCGCGATGAACCGGGCAGTACCAGACAAATCTTCCTCCGTCACGGTCATCAACTGTGCCAATCCATACGGATGAACGGTTTGCGCCTGAATACGCAAAACCGGAGCACTGATAACGGAAAGAATAATCAGCCCGCATAATCCGATATGTGACTTTGCACTTTTCATTTCTCAGTTTCTCACATCTCGTATCACAGCCCGCACGGTATCAGGGTGTTGTACACCGGTTGTATCCTCAATAAAGACAATCTCTTTCGCGCGCTTATTATAACTGGGCACAATCGTTCCATTGGATTCCATTGCACGTGTGTCCTGCCAGAAATAGACATCTTCAACGTAGTCATCCGCCATGCTTACACCCGCACTAATCCATGCAAGTGCACTCACACATAGTATGCCCAACACGCGTTTCATTGCCAAGGTTGATACTCTATTGGTAAGGAACGATTGATACTCTCATCCAGTGTGGTCAGCGTCTCTGTATTCGCAACTCCCGGTATTGCCTGAATCTTCGAATTCAGTAGGTGCATCAGGTGTTTGTCGTCATGCGCGTACATCTTGATAATCATTGCATACGCACCTAACGTAAACTGGCTCTCAACCACCTCGGGAATCTTCTCCAACTCGGCACACACTTGCTTGTACATATTTCCGCGCTCTAACGTCAAGCCGATATATACACACAGGTTATACCCCAACATCTTCGGATTAACCTGATAGCCTGAACCGACAATCACACCGATGTCGAACATCCGTTGTACGCGCTGATGAATTGCTGCTCGGCTCACGCCGCACTGCTCCGCTACGTCCTTGAATGGGATGCGGGCATTCTGCGTGATGATCTTCAGAATCTTCTTATCTAATTCGTCTATAATCTCCATAAATCTGACAAATTGTTAGCAATATTTCGAAAATGATATACAAAAGTACAACTTTTTTTGCAAATTTGCAAATATTTTTGTATCTTTGTGCACATTTTGTCAGAAAAAATACTATTTTGTAACCATAAGCCCCATTTTGTCATGCAAAATCTGCAAGAATATATCGAAAACCACACCACTCCGGAACCGGAGTTGTTCGCACGAATCACTCGTGATACCAACCTGCATGTACTCAATCCCCACATGCTCTCCGGACAGGTGCAAGGCGAACTGTTGCGCATGCTCAGCCGGATGATTCGCCCGAAACGTATCCTTGAACTTGGCACATTCACAGGCTACTCTGCCCTCTGCCTGGCGGAAGGGCTACAGCAAGACGGCGAGCTGATCACCATCGAACATAATGATGAACTGGAAGACACAATCCGGCAGAATATTTCACAATCGCCTTTATGCGCGCGCATACATCTTATAATAGGCGATGCCAAAGAGATCTTGAGCAATCAGCAGTCGGTTGTCAGCAATCAGATGTTCGATCTTGTCTTCATTGATGCAGACAAACGCGAGTACTGCGCGTATTATGAGTTGGTCTTTCCTCTGGTGCGGCAGGGCGGATTCATCCTTGCGGACAACACCTTGTGGGACGGACACATCGTTGATCCGGCTTACGACAAAGACAAACAGACCCTTGGCCTGCGTGAGTTCAATCAAATGGTTGCCGATGATCCGCGTGTCAGCCAGGTTATCCTGCCGCTGCGTGACGGACTGACAATCATCTACAAACATTAACACGACAAGACACAACAATACACAGCACACAACAAAAGCGAGCCTTTTGAGCTCGCTTTTGTTTTATTTTCCAGAGGATTACTTTACTTCCTCGAAGTCCACATCCTCGGCATCCTTGCCGCCGTTGTTGGACTGACCGCCTTGGTTAAAGTCCTGACCGGCATTGTACGTGCCGCCTTGCGGACCTTGTGCACCGCCTTGGGCGTTAGCCGCGTTGTACATCTCTGCGCTGGCAGCCTGGAATGCGGTCATCAGGGCGTTGCCTGCAGCCTCGCATGCGTCGGCATCTTTCTTCTCGTAAGCAGCCTTGAGGTCAGCCAGAGCTTTCTCGATAGGTGCTTTCTTGTCAGCAGGGATCTTGTCGCCAAGTTCGGCGAGCTGCTTCTCTGTCTGGAAGATCGTAGCGTCGGCCTTGTTCAGTTTGTCCACGCGCTCTTTCTCACGCTTGTCGGCTTCGGCGTTTGCCTCGGCTTCTGCTTTCATGCGCTTGATCTCGTCGTCCGACAGACCGGTCGAAGCCTCGATGCGGATCTTCTGCTCCTTGCCTGTAGCTTTATCCTTGGCGCTGACGTTCAGAATACCGTTGGCGTCGATATCGAAGGTTACTTCGATCTGCGGTTCGCCACGACGTGCCGGCATGATACCGTCGAGGTGGAAGATACCGATCTGCTTGTTCTGGGCAGCCATCGGGCGCTCGCCTTGCAGCACCTTGATCTCTACAGAAGGCTGGTTGTCAACGGCTGTGGTAAAGGTCTCGGTCTTCTTGGTCGGGATAGTGGTGTTAGCCTCGATCATCTTGGTCATGACACCGCCCATGGTCTCTATACCGAGTGAC
>CACZRD010000101.1 GCA_902783545.1 uncultured Bacteroidales bacterium | reverse complement strand
TCTTGAACGACCGTTCCAGCCGTTCGCTTAGGTTGTCAAACATAAAACTATTTACGATTTGGTCATTTACGATTTGTTCATTTATTTAGTCATTGGGGCATTTAGCCCTCTTAACGGGCTCATAACGGGCAATGCCCATTAAAAGTCCACAAAGGTACAAAAAAAAAATGATATTTGCAAGAGGTTTGTGATTTTTTTAGAATATTTATATATTTAGTGCAGAAAATTTGCAAATATCAAATATTTTTTGTATCTTTGCAGGTTGAATTATGAAAGACTTGTTTGATATATTCCGTACGCGTGAGGCGGTGGAGGTGGAAGACTTGGCGGATTACCAAGTGATCCTGCTTGATACCGAGCAACCGACGCAGGCTGCTATGGCTATCACGGCGCTGACACTCTATCAGTTAGAGCACGGTTACGACCGTGGCCGCTTCCAGATGTTGCTGTGGGCGATGAGCAAGCATTGCGCGGACATCATCCGCGCACGCGCTATCGTTGGACTGCTGTTAGTGTGCGCGAGGCTGAAGGTGACCGACGAGTGGGCGCTGGATCAGATGGCTGAGTTGCTGTCCTTCGAGAGCGAACTGGCATTCGATGCGTGGGTAGCAATCCTGCAGACCGGCAAGCCTAAGGTATATGACCCGAACCTCGAGATGGTCAAACCTATCTACGGCATGCAGCCGTTCACGAAAGCGCCGGAGCTGTTCTTTGAGCCGTTTGAGCGCGAGCAGGTGGGCGATATAGATGAGTTCGAGTGGCGGCTGGCGGAGATGTTCTTCGATACGATGAACGTTTGCGATAGCGACAAATACGCGTTGCTGGTTATACTCAAGCAGTATTTGCCGGTGATCGTGGAGCAGCTGCGGGAACAGGAGATAGACCTCGAGCAACTGGAGTACGTGGATATCAACTTCCAAAAGATGATGATGATCAGCAACGGCAAGAACCATCTGCAGCGGCGCGACGCCGAGCTGACCGAGGTGGAGAACTACGTGCAGCAGTTGTACCGGTTCATCCGGCTGTCACGCCACACGCCGCTCAGGCTGACCGAGGATCTGGCCGAGCTACGGAACACGATGATTGGCAGGATGGTGGTCGTCGGCGCGGAACAAATTGCCGAAATAGAGAACATATGATTCCGAAATTAGAGAATAGGAAGTGGAAGGTCGTTAAGTCGGAGAACATTCTGAAGATGGGACAATGGCTTAGTGTACGGCAAGAGACAGTTGAACTGCCTTCCGGGCAACAGATACCTACGTGGTTTGTATTGGAGTTTCCCAATTGGGTAAACGTCATCGCCATCACCAAAGACGGGAAGTTCGTCATGGAAGATCAATACCGTCACGCCTTGGGACAGACCTGCTACGAGATCGTTGCCGGTGTGGTTGACCCGGGCGAGACACCCCTGCAAGCCGCACAACGTGAACTGAGTGAAGAGACAGGCTACGGCGGAGGAACATGGGAACTATTCATGACGCTCTCCCCTAACCCGACGAACCATAACAACCTGAGTTACACCTTCCTCGCCCGCGATGTGGAGAAGATCTGCGAGCAACACGAGGAAGCCACGGAGGATATCAACGTGCATATCTTCACCCGTGAGGAAGTAAAGGAGATACTGGAGAAAGGTATGATTGTGCAGGCGCTACATGCCGCGCCGCTGTGGAAGTATTTTGCAGAAAATCAATAATATCAAACAAAATAAAATCATTAGTACAATGAAACCATCACACATCGAGCATTTAGGCATTGCGGTGCCAAGTATTGAAGAAGCTGCTCCCTTCTTCGAGTTTTTGTCAGGCGCTCCCTGCTACAGCATTGAGGTAGTAGAGGATCAGAAAGTTCGTACCGCCTTCTTCAAGGTAGGTGAAGTAAAGATCGAGCTTCTTGAGCCGACGTCGCCTGAGTCAACCATCGCGAAGTTCATCGAGAAGAACGGCGGTCGCGGTGGCGTACACCACGTAGCATTCAACGTAGAGAACGTAGCTGACGCACTGGCAGAGTGC
>CACZRD010000100.1 GCA_902783545.1 uncultured Bacteroidales bacterium | reverse complement strand
GTAGTTCGAGAAATAACTCTCAAAGAACGCAAACATCCGGAAACTCTCCTCGTCCGGATAACGCACCGGCAGACTCGTGAAGAACCGGTTGTTCAACTGCTCGAACAGCACATCAAACAGCTCCAATCGTGACGCATCATACGGTTCTCCTGCTGCCGTAGCCACTGCCGATGCCGATTGCAGCACATCCGCTTGATGCGTCGACAGCAAGGCTGATATGATCTTGTTCAACTTCTCAAACTCCTTCATCAACCCCAACTCTTGCGCCACTTCACGCGTCTGGTCACGAAACGCATTCAGCTTCGCCTCACCTTGTTGCAGCAGCATCTTCTCCAGCCGTTCCTCCACAAATGTCTGCGGCAGACTCTTACTCTCGTCCCCACTCTTACGCGATGACTCCAGCACCTCCAGTATCCATCGGCTCTCCGACGAGATATAAATACCCATATACGGTATATCGCTCTTCAGTGCCCCATGCCCTTTGATCAGGTTCACCCCCAATCCGGGTAAGTCCGTTATGCGTCTGTTCTGCGTTGTCGTCAGGAATAACTCACCTGCACCGGTAGGACGCATCTCATACGCACTACGGTGACTGATTATCGCATTCGGGAAACGCCACACCAGTATCTCTATCAGGTTACGTCGCACAATCGCCTCCGGACTATCTTTCATGTTGGTAGTGTACAAACGTGGAGCTATCTTCCGCAATTTGCCTTGTTTCTCCAGGTCTGATATCCGTTGAGCCGTTGTCGAGTCTGCCGATCCGAACACTATCTCCTTATATAAATCTATCCCTGCCATATTGTTTAATTCATTATTGACAACAAAACCATTTTCGGCATTTTGGGGCATTTGGAACTAACGTCTCTAATCCACTGCAAAGATACGGAAATTTTTGCGAATAAACAAATAAAATCGCTACTTTTACTAAAATTTACGCAAATATATTAGATTTTTACTAAAATTTACGCAAATATGCATTCCCTTTTGCGGATTTTTTAGATTTTCTAAATCGTTCTTCCCTCGTCATATCCTCATGTTGCATCCATTTACAATGTCAACACAGGAGGTACATCCGGAAAATACCGAAACAGCGTTTTGACAGATAATGAATACTTTTAAGGGGCACCACCACCTTAATACTTCAACCACTGACGGATCTCTTTCCGGCGCTCGGCATTGAAATATTTTTCGTAATTGGCTTTCAATGTCTCATACGGAATACGGCGTTCCGGAGGGAAATATGTTTCTTCAAATGCAACTGCCTCTTCCGGAGTACACCGGAACCCTACAACCTTCGCTGGATTTCCTTTTACGATAGCGTATGGAGGAACTTTCTTTTCAACGACACTCCCTGACCCGATTATGGACAAACGACCTATTTCGGTTACTCCCGGTAGTACGATGGCACGCGCCCCAATCCAAGCTCGTTCATGTATAACCAACGGTGTTGGTATACTGGATTTCGTACTGTTCATTTCTTCAACATTATGTGATTCTTCCTCACGCTTGTATAAGTACTCCGACGAATCATGTCTATGTGTTAGAATTTTTGCTCCTTCCGACACTGCGGCGCCATCCTCAAACGTCAAGTCACCCGTAATATCAATATCACAACCTCTTGCGAAAAGCACTCTTTCACCTACCTTAAAGTTACCTTTCAGATGGTGATAATAATATATCGTCACACCATATTCTACAAATAACTTTTCGCCCGTATGAAAGAATTTCCGATATGCCGCGTTTCGCCGACGCTGCTGTCGTGACGTTGTTTGGTACTTAATACTGGACCATTTGGCAATAAACTTCCGTTGCTTATCAGCTTCTTTTCGTCCGACAAATACTTTTTGGTGAAATAAAGCGGCAGCCCGCTCTTTCTCCTCCTTGCTTTTATTCTCAAAATGATATAGGATATATCGTTGGCTGCCAAGACCATACTTGAAAAAGTAATGGAGAATGTCACAATAAAACCATAAACGGGAATGCGAATTGGTTTTTGCTAACTCGCCGGCATGCTGCCATCCATAATAGACAGCCATGCATGTACGTTCAAAATTTGAATGATACATAATTTTTTATAATTTCAGTAATTGATGAATTTCTTTTCGTTTTTCTTTGCTAAAATACTTTTCGTAATTAGCCTTGAGCACCTCTATCGGAATACGCTCATCCGGCATATAATTATTTTGCTCAAACTCCGATGCTGCTTCCGGCGTCATGCGGAAACCGACTATCTTTGCAGGAAAGCCTTGTACAATGGCGTAGGGAGGAATCTTTTGCGATATTACCGTATTGGTCGATATTATCGCGCCTCGACCTATTTCGCTTGTCCCCGGCATGATCTTCGCGCCTGCCCCTATCCATGCAAAATCACCTATTGTCAATGGGGTCATCATACTCCCATGACCAAGATCATTTTCATTCTGCCTGTTACCGCCTGCCGAGAACTGTGCCTCCAAATCATGACTGTGCGTCAGGATTGTCACCCCCTCCGAGATGGATACCCTGCGCCCTATTGTCAAGCCACCGGTATGATCTATATTCACATTCCTGGCCAATAGCACATTGTCCCGGATAAGCAGATTCCCCGACATATAATGCTGCGCTGTAATTATCACGCCATACTCTACAAATAAATTCTTCCCTGTATTATAATATTTTCTATATGCCTCACTTCGGGCAGCACGCTTTGTCATGGATGCCTCTATGTCAAACTTCGACCATTTCGCCAAAAACTTCCTGTTCTCTTCAAAATGTTGCACCCAAGCCTCTCTTGCCTTATTTTTTTGAAGATATTCTTGCCCTATTCGCTCTCTCTCATCACGAGATAGAGCATCCATCGTATGCAATACATATTGGTTGCTCCACATAGAATATTTGATATAGCATATCAATATATCCAAAAAGATTGCCACACGTCTCGTATTGGCATATCGCTCTCCACTTATTTGTTTTGCATGTTGCCAACCATAATGCAACAATTGCTTTATCCTGCGCGTTGTCATGGAACTGTTTTAGATATGATTCAACAAATATTTTGCTATTCGACGACGAACTTTTCTTATTTCATAATCACCATTAGCAAGATGCTCAAAATACTCCTCATGGAGTAACGAGTGAATACTAATGTCTATGAACTTACTTCCATCCCATTTCGCATCCCTCAAAGTACCGTCTTGACGCCAATATAAGGCTTCGCCTATTGCCATTGTCTGCAAATGATCCACTCTCCGTGTCCCCCATAACCGGTGCATGTGTAGAGTATCAAAAACATACTTCATCACAAACAGATACGCTTCAATCCATGCTAATCCGTCATGAAAAGCAGGGTGACCAATAAATATACTATGTAAATCTACGCTCTTATTATATTCATCAATCTTTGCAATGCCAAGCCATCCCACCAAATCTTGATGTTCATCATTAGTTGCTATTGCCCAGAAACGATATGTAGGATCTGATTGCATGCAACCATGTACCCATTTGGCAGCATCCTCCATTGAAAAGGGGGCATATTTCCCGACAATCATTGCGTTTAACCCCACATCGTTTTTATATTGAAAAACGGTGCTGATGTCACTTTCTCTAAAATCTCTGAATATGACTCTGCTAGACATTTTTTCTCTAATTATTGTTAACAAATTGCCTTATCCTGTCCATATCCGCAACACCATACCTCTGATCACATGGCAGAGGTACAAGATGCTCCGTCATATCAGTGGCCACTTCGCCATCTTTACTCCAGTTATGCACACACTGCCAGTATTTTGCGGTATATATCCGTTGTTCCGCCAAACGCTTTCTAAGAGATATATCCTCCGTGTAATACGGATAAACCATCGGAACAGCATCTTCCGGCAACGACAAATGCAAGGGATGATGTACAAGATTTCGCTGCAGATACAGGAAATTCTCTCTTCTGACATCGGCTGCTTTTCCGTAATCTACACCTGCCAACATTGCTTCTGTCAATTGGGACATATGCCGCATGGGCTGATTGTGCAACGTAGCATTATTACGTACATACATTTCGTATCCGGTTTCTGCACCACAGTCAATACGCGTCAACAGATGCGATGCGCGTTGCCAGGATACATCTTGCTCAAGATCATCTGTTAATACGGCATCCGTGTAGAGGTAAGCACCATCCGGCACACCAAAGAATTTACGCGGTGAATAGAATGTATCAATGCCTGCTATCGGTTGCGCATAGAATGCTTGTGCATTGTCCGCTATCAGTTGCGAACCATATTGCCGGGCAAGCCTGTCCATACAATCTTGCTTCAGGCCGAAGTAGTTGGTGTACAGCAGAGCTTCATCATGCTTCAAATCTGGCATGTACGCCGGCTCCAACTGCATAGTAACCGGATAGAACGTATAGCGGACATTGTGCTTCTGCAACGGCTCAAGCAATACGTCACATGTATAAGCAGGCAGGTATATATGCTTGTATTGCCGTGCGAGAAGAATATACTCCAAACAATTACGCGCTGTGTTCAGCCGTAATGCTGTCGCATGATAGTGCTCTGCGCACGACTGCTCCAATCCGAAATATCCGCCTATCGCATCTATCATTGCAACTCAATATTGACATGCTGATCCATCTGTAACAGACTCGCCTCCAGCTGCTTCCGCGTATCGAAGCGCAGGAAGAGCGTTCCCAAAGAGGTGTTTGCCCCCGTAAACGGATGAACCTTATCACCGGCAGCTACCGTTAATGCCTCATCCATAACATGTTCCGCACGAAAACGATTGTCAATCTTCATCCCTGCGAAATGTCCCTCTTTGTACACATGGAGAATATAGTTGCACCACACCCCGTCAAACACGGGTTGAGTGATCGTCTCCAGTGGCAGAGAAAGAGCCTTCTGTATCTCAGCGCGGATCAGATGCTGACTCGTAGCTCTGTCTTGCAATTCGGCAATACGGTTTCCCCCGCCGCGCGGAGACACCTCCATGATATACGCCTTTCCGTCGGAACACACGCGGGCTTCCACATTGTATATGCCCGTGGTCATCCCCAGCAGCGACACAAGCCGTTGCAATTGCATGCTCAAATCGTCTTGATGGGTCTTATCCATCGTGGATGGCCATATCTCGACTGCCGGCGTGTAAGGATTAGCTGCATTCCTGTCAAACAATTGATCCGAATAGCATACGTATGCCAGTCGCCCATCGACAGTAAAGACATCTGTACTGGACTGATAGCCGACCGTATCGAGCAATTTCTCAACAATACACTCTCCGGATATGGAATTCTGCAATGCGAAATTCGCTGCTTGCGACAAATACCGCTTGTCTTCCACTTTTGTCACCCCTTTGCTCCCTGCCGAATCTGCCGGCTTGACGATCACTGGATAAGGGAGCGAATCCTGATCAGCCAGAACCTGCTCTACTGATGAGTATCCCTTGAACCACGGACAATGGAAGTCGTTATCCCGAAGCAGTGTACGGAAGCGCACTTTGTTTTGCAGTATTGTTGCCGCCTGATAACTGCATTGGAATGGCAGCCCCATCTGCTCCGCCACATATGCCGCAGTCACGACACCGGGATCAACAGCAAACGACAGAATACCGTCAATCTGCTTCTCTTGTGCGACCTTAAGCACCGCATCCTTATCCACGATGCTGACATTGACATACTCATCGGAATATTTATGTGCAATGTTATCCGGCAGGTAATCCGCCGTGATAACATATACGCCCATACGATGCGCCTCCTCAATCACCGGTAGCAGATAGCGCAAACCTCCTAAGAGCATTATTTTCTTTTGCTTAGGCATATTATCCGATCATTGTTATTCCTTCGATTTTAGGCTTTCAGCTATTATTTAGAAGATCCTAATGTCTTAGAAATCTGATTAATTCTATTATCCAATATTCTAAACAACGGTCTCTCTATGACATACTGACGAATTAGATCAAGCAGGCAACATACTATAAAGATTGCGCACACAACTGCAAAGGCATATAAAATGTTATGTTGCGTACTATAATACCCAACGACATCTACCGCATCCCGCCACAACCACCTGCGCATGGTTTCACTATGTGAATGAATCAGCAATACGCCAAAGATAGAAGATGCAATGATATTAATGATGGGACACTTGTGCCATAGTTAAGCGATCTTCCAGTCATCAATTGTGCCGCTTTGACTGCCAAAAGTTATACCGATCTTTGTTATCGGACGAGAATCCGTCAAGTACGGCTTTGCATAGCCTCGTTCTTCTATTTGTCGCAATGCGTCATCGGCAGAACCGTCCAGCTTGAACTCGAAGATATAGATGTTTTTCTGCGTCTCGACTATCATATCAGCTCGACCTTGACTACTATGACGTTCTACTACCACATTATATGTACTCATCAAACTGAAGATGAGATAGAGCGTATATTGGAAATGGTACTCCTTATCCTTACGCATCTCATAATCTATGGATGAGAGATAAGCTGTAAACAAACTACAAAAGGCTTCTAAATCACCCTCGCCAAGGCTTTGCACTAATTGCTTAATGATTGTTACATTAGAATCTTCACTTCGGAAATAGTTATTATACAACAATGTTACAAAGCCTCGCTTCACTTCGTTATTAGGGAATCCAAGCCGGTATAAATACTCTACATCCATACGAGAAACCGCCTTTATTGTAAGGTAACCACTTTGGTAGAGCATTGCTAACGGATCTTCCGTATTTGCACGATAATTGACAAAGTACGCCGGTTCATAATACTTATCTGTTAACTTGATTATGTCTGTATTATTCTTATCCAATAACTTGATAAGATAAGTAGGTGTACCCGATGCAAACCAATAATCTGAGAATATACCGGTAGCCAATACATTCAGCACACTAAAAGGATTGTAAATATCTGTTAATCGGGAACTGAAATGATAGCCATCGTAACGTTGCTTAAGTTGGGATCTAACCTCATCGGCACTCATACCATACTGCATAGCTAACGCATCAACAGCATCAGCAAAACGCGTGTATAGTTCTTGCTCGGTGATACCACATATAGCCTCATACTTGGGCGTCATACTGATATCAAACGGCTGATTGAATCCGCTGAACACACTGACTTGCGAGAACTTAGTTACTCCCGTAAGCATGACGAAACGGAGATGGGCATCGGCTAATTTGAATACCGAGTAGAATGCCTTGAGGATATCCCTATTAATCTGCTCTTGCGTATCGCCAAGCACATCCAGCATCGGCTTGTCATATTCGTCAATAAGGACTACACATCCTCTTCCCGTTTGCTGATGGGCTTGCTGAAGAACATACGCGAATCGGTCACCTATATTCTTGTCCTTGACGCGGATTCCGTATTGGTGTTCCCAATCCGACACAATATCATCCAAGCGGTTATCCAAAGCTTCCTGTGAAGCGAAATTAACACCATTGAAGTCTATGTGGAATACGGGATATTGCAGCCACTCGTTCTCCAACGACTTAATTTTTAACCCTTCGAACAGTTCCTTCTTCCCCAAGAAGTACGCCTCCAGCGTCGAGAGCATCAGCGATTTGCCAAATCGACGCGGACGGCAGAGGAAGCACACATGCTGCTGCGCCAAGTCGTAAATCAAATCGGTCTTATCGACATAGACGTAGTTGCTTGTTCGGAGCACCTCAAAACTTTGCACACCAATAGGATATTTCATAACGAACAGAAAATATAGTCAATATTATATCTGGTTAACTCCAGCTTATACGATACAATTCAGCACGCGTCCGATATCTTCTGAACTTAACTCATGATGCATCGGCAGACAGATAACCGACTCCGCCATCTTATGCGCATTTGGCAGGTTTTCCGGACGGGAAGACTCCAGTCCACGATAGGTGGAGAAAGTACTGATTAGCGGGTAGAAATACCGGCGACCGAGTATGTTCTGTTCCCGCATCTTGAAGTAGAGTTCATCGCGCGTCATGCCATACTCCTCGGCGTTTACGAAGACCGGGAAGTAACTGTAGTTATGCTTCACCCCGGGCATATCCTCGAAGAAGGTGATACCATTGACTGGGCGCAACGCCTCACGGTAAGCGATTGCCGTCTGATGACGCGCCTCAATCGCGGCATCCACCTGCCTAAGGTTCAGCAGTCCGTAAGCAGCACGCACCTCATCGACCTTGGAGTTGATACCCGGACCGACCACCGTTGTCTCACCGGCAAAGCCGAAGTTCTTCAGATAATCGATGCGCTTCTTCGTCTGCTCGTCATGCATAACCATCGCACCGCCCTCGATCGTGTTATACACCTTGGTGGCATGGAACGACAGCGTACTCAGATCACCCGCATTCAAGATACTCTCGCCGTTCACCTCCACACCGAACGCATGAGCAGCATCGTAGATGACGCGCAAACCGTACTTGTCGGCTATCTCCTGAATACGCTTGGTGTCGCACGGCTTGCCGTACACGTGCACCGGCATGATGGCTGATGTCTTGGAGGTGATGGCTTCCTCTATCCGGTCGGGGTCGATATTGCCCGTAGCAGGGTCAATATCCACAAACACCGGCTTGATGCCGTTCCACCAAAGCGCATGCGTCGTCGCGACGAACGAATACGGCGTTGTGATCACCTCACCGGAGATATGCATCGCCTGCAATGCGGTGATCAGAGGCAGCGTGCCATTAGTAAACAGGCTGACGTACGGCACCTTCAGATAGGCTGCCAGTTCCTGCTCCAACTGCTTATGGAACGAGCCGTTGTTGGTTATCCACTTCGAATCCCAGACTTGCTTGAGCAACGCATGGAACTCGTCCAGATTAGGCAGTAACGGCGATGTAACCGTTATGACATCAGAATCTCTTCCTGATTTTAGACCATTCATGTTGAACCAAATGTTTTATCTCCACATACTCCTCCAATTTCCAACTCTCGCATATAGCGAAAAATACAAATACTGCAACTACGAGTTGTATAGGGAGAATGATAAAATTCGATATAGGCAGATATTTGAAGAAATAGACGGATGCCCCCACTGCCGTAGCGATCATATACGACGGTGCCACATCCTTCATCTGCATCCATGAGGTATAACCCAGCGACTTGCCGGCATAGTACGAATTGAGGAAATAGTTGATAATGCCGACAAATATACTCGCCACAAGCATCCAACGGATACTGATAAACGCACCTATCACCAAGGGTGCGATACCGATTATCTTTTTGATTATCTCCAGTATCAAGAAGATATCGCTGCGTCCTTTCACCTTGATCATGTTCAGATTGATTGCATGTAGCGGATAGAGCGACATCGATATGCACATCAGCGGCAGATACGTCGCAGCCTCATGCCATTTCGAACCAATCATACAGTATATGAGCGGTTCTGCTACAGCTCCCATGGCAAACATACTGATCGCCGTCACGAACATTGTCCACTTGATGATCTTACGGTATCCTGCTATCAGCCGCTCACTCTCGTCTTGAATCTTTGCCAGTGTCGGATAGGTTACACGCTGCACGATACCGGTGATATTGGTGGAGAAGATACGCGCATATTGTCTCGCACGCGAATATTGACCCAACGTAGCAGGACTGTAGATGCGCCCTACAACCAACTGGTATAGTTCCTTCCATATAGACTCAATCAGTCGGACAAGCATCATCTTCCAGCCGAATCCCCACATATCTTTGAAGCTGTCCATGCTGAATGTGAAACTCGGCCACCAGCGGTTGAGATACCACAATGCTGCGGAATACACCACCTGATGCACCAGCCGCTGGATCACCAACGCCCATACACCCAGACCACTGTAGGCACATGTAATGCCCACTATTCCGCTAACGACAGCTGAAGTAAAAGTCGCCTTGGTCTTTGATTTGAAATCTATCCTCCGGGTCAGTTGCGTTCCCTGCACGTATGTCAGAGCATGAAAGATGATCCCGATCCCCAACAATCGGATAACAGGAGTAAGCCCTTCCGTATGGAAAAATGTCTCTGCCAGAGGAGCACAGGCGAACAATATAGCATACATCACGACACTCACTACCAGGTGAGCGAGGAACATCGTGTTCAGATCATCATCCGTCACCGTCTT
This sequence comes from uncultured Bacteroidales bacterium, assembly GCA_902783545.1. Taxonomy (GTDB): domain Bacteria; phylum Bacteroidota; class Bacteroidia; order Bacteroidales; family Paludibacteraceae; genus Colicola. Next base: position 12,589 of record CACZRD010000100.1, on the reverse strand, counting down.
CTTACGAATGATAGCCTGCGCCAGGCCACTATCCGCTATGCTGTCCAATATAACAACAAGCACCATCGCCATGCCGATCATGCCGTACTCTGCCGGAGATAGCAAGCGGGCAAGAACGATACCTACAATAAAGGTAACGCCTTTGCTTAACAAGGATTCAACCGTACTCCAGCCGACTCCTTTAAGTGCTTTCTTTCTAAGACTTCCCGTGGGCATATATCAACGATAAACGTTACTTCTCCAACGACTGCTTGTACCAGTCGAAGAGGCGCTGGACGCCGTCTTCTATTTCGACTTTATGCGTCCAACCGAGGGAGTGGAGTTTGCTCACGTCAATCAGTTTGCGCATCGTTCCGTCAGGTTTGGTGGAGTCGAAACGAAGATCGCCTTCGAAACCGACCGTACGAACAACGAGTTCGGCAAGCTCGCGGATGGTGAGTTCTTTGCCCGTACCGACATTGATGTGACAGTTACGAATCTCGCCGAGTGAGGGAATAGCTCCGCCACGGCCGGTCGAATGGTTGCGGTCAACGGTGCCATCAGCTGCTACGCCGTAGTGGACTTGGGAGTATTTCTCAATGCCGATGATGTCGGAGAAGTTGACATTGAGCAAGATATGCACGCTGGCATCCGCCATATCTTCACTCCAAAGAAACTCACGGAGTGGCCTGCCGGTGCCCCAAAGGGTGACGCGGTTGGCTTCGATGCCATAGAATGCCAGCACCTTGATGATCGTTGCCTCGTCGCTGTTGCCGTCAATGACGTAACGGACAACTTTGCCGTCCTCGCGGATGTTCGCACCTACGGGACGGATGGTTAAATCCTTGCGGATCATTTCCCATTGCCCGGTTGCCATTAGTTTTGACAGATAAATTTTGCGCATCATCGCCGGCATGACGTGGGAGTTCTCCAAGTGGAAATTGTCGTTCGGGCCGTAGAGGTTCGTGGGCATAACAGCGATGTAGTTCGTTCCGTATTGGAGGTTGTAGCTCTCGCACATCTTCAGTCCGGCTATCTTGGCGATGGCGTACTCCTCGTTGGTGTATTCGAGCGGCGAGGTCAGCAGACAATCTTCCTTCATCGGTTGCGGCGCGTTCTTCGGGTAGATGCAGGTCGAGCCGAGGAAGAGGAGCCGTTGTACACCGTGCTTGTATGCTTCCTCGATGACATTGCACTGAATCTGCATGTTCTTCATGATGAAGTCTGCTCGGTAGAGGCTGTTGGCCATAATGCCGCCGACGAAGGCTGCTGCGAGGACAACGGCTTCGGGGCGCTCCTCGTCAAAGAACTTGCGAACATCTGCCTGACAGGTCAAGTCCAGTTCAGCGTGGCTGCGACCAATCAGATTATGATACCCGCGCTGCCAGAGGTTGTTCCAGATTGCCGATCCTACCAGCCCTCTATGCCCTGCTACATAAATTTTTGTATTCTTATCTAACATAATTGCTAATGATTTTTGGTGTGAAAATAAACCTAAATAAACACTTCTAAACGCTTTTAATGCTTTGCATTTTGTGTAAATTGCCGCTAAAAACTCCTTAAAAATAAATTTTTAGACATTTTTCATCATCAATTTCCACAACTCTCCGAAAAAGCATTTAAAAGCCATAAACATAAATAAATTTCGTTGAATAATTATCAATGGATTTGACCAATGTGGTTTATTTAGGTTTATCGCTGCTTGTGGGTTTGCGCCTCGTAGAGGTGAAGATTGGATTGATAAAGTAATCATCAAGTTTACTTGAATGAGTGCTTTAGCAAGCTAAGATTCAGATGCGCAGCATAGCAAACACGCAAGCAGTGTTTATGTATGTTTATTTTCTAAAAAATCCCATTACTTAACCACTCCTTTTTCGAGGTATTCGGCGAGATTGACATGCTCGCGGATGGCATCGGCAGCAACCTTCTGCATGTCACTCTTGACCATCAGTTCTACGAGCTGCTCGAAAGTGGTGGATTGCGGATTCCAACCAAGCTCAGCGCGGGCTTTGGTCGGATCACCCCAGAGGTTGACGACATCCGTCGGGCGATAGAAATCCTCGCTGACAGCAACAAGGGTCTTGCCTATTATATCTTCGCCGGCATGGAGCTTGACAGCATCCGTAGCGGCTTCGCAGATTCCGACCTCGTTGATGCCTTCACCTTCCCAACGCAGGGTGATACCGGCATGCTGGAAGGCAAGTGTAGCGAACTCACGGACTGTGTGTTGCACACCTGTGGCGATGACGAAATCTTCGGGAGTCTTGTGCTGAAGGATGAGCCACATGCACTCCACATAATCCTTGGCATAGCCCCAGTCACGCAGGCTGTCGAGGTTGCCGAGCAGCAGTTGCTTCTGCTTGCCTTGTGCAATACGTGCTGCCGCGAGCGTGATCTTGCGGGTGACGAAGGTCTCGCCTCGACGCTCGGACTCGTGGTTGAACAATATTCCCGAGCAGCAGAACATACCATAGGCCTCGCGGTACTCCTTGACGATCCAATAACCATAGAGTTTGGCTACAGCGTAGGGACTATAGGGGTGGAAGGGAGTATTCTCATTCTGAGGCACTTCCTCGACTTTTCCATAAAGCTCGGATGTGGAGGCTTGGTATATCTTGCAAGTCTTCTCCAGATGGTTGGTGCGAACGGCTTCGAGGATGCGGAGTACGCCTACAGCATCAACATCGGCGGTAAACTCCGGGGCATCAAAACTGACCTGCACATGGCTCTGAGCGGCGAGGTTGTAGATCTCCGTCGGCTGCACTTGACCAACGAGTTTGACAAGGGACATCGAGTCACTCATATCCGCGTAATGCAAGTGGAAATGCGGTTGTCCCTCCAAATGCGCAATACGCTCACGAAAGTCCACCGACGAACGACGGATTACACCGTGTACTTCGTAACCTTTAGTTAACAGAAACTCGCTCAGATATGAGCCGTCTTGACCGGTCACGCCGGTGATAAGTGCGATGTTATTCGACATAGGGTTAATTGATTTTCTTCAAGAAAGCTTTCGGGACGTAGGCCGTGGAGGCGATGCAGATGCCGTCGAGTTCGACGAGGACGCAGGTCTGGCCATGCAGGCGGGCGACGCGACCGCGCACGCCGGCGAACTTGCCCTCGATAACTTCCACATAATCGCCTTGTTTGGCAGAGAACGCATCGCTGAGATAGACGCGGACATGCTCATCATGCTGCATCGTAACGCGGATGAAATGCCGCATCTGCTCCATCGGAACAGTCATCTTGCGGTCCACGCCGGTCCGGGTCTTACGCGTGTGATCGTACATGAAGCGCAACTGCCCGGGACGGTGATCGGGATGATCAACCGAGGCAATCGGACGCTGCTGATAATAAGCGAGTTGCTCTTCGCGCGCGTATGCAAAAAACATGTTCGGCAGTGCGGACTTCTCCTCCATCACGCGCTTGCCCTCGCGTATATGTGCCACCGTTTGCACGGGCGCGTATGTTAAAAGCGACGGCGACTGGATAGCAGCCGCCACCTCACGCTCCTTGCCGTAAGGCACGCGAAGCACAAACCAATGATAATCTGCGGGTTCGACGAATGTTGGGCTGAGGACATAGTTTAGGGACACCTCTGATTCGTTCATCTCAGAACAGAGGTTGTCCGGCAGCACTGCTGCGCCTAACAATGATTCTTCACTTAATGCATTCACAGCCAACAACTTAGCCTATTGAACACAAAGATCTATTTTTTGTCAACAATTGTCAACAATTATGTTTTACATATCTATTTTTTAGTAATGGTTTATTATGTTAATCAAAAATAGCAGCCACGCCGCTTTGAATGCTTCAAACCGTTCTAAGAGTGAAGTCTTCTAATGTCGTTTCTGAATGCATTCAACACGTCATCATAAGCCTTCCATCTTGTCAGTCAGTTCTTAATAGATCTGACTGACAGGCTGCTCGAAAAATGCATTAAAAAATCCCAAAAATCCATGCGGCTTACAATTACAATGAACCATATTTTGTTCACTAATTAAGCTAATTAAACTAATCCAATGAATATTTTTGGCATTTTTTAATTATTTTTTTGAGGCGACCGGGGCGGTTCACAGAACCGACAATATGAATGGTGATGAGTATTCAAACGGAAGCTTGCTTACGGGCGGATACTCAACTGCATTCATTGGGCTGTCATCAGACAGTCGGTCGCCGCATTTTTGATTTATTAAAAATCCTTTACTAAAAACTTCAATGTTCGCTTGTTTCCTTTGCAGGAAGACATTTGCCTTAATATGCGTGTTCGTCATCATGACGGAGAATGGTCTTGATCGTCAGCACGATGATCTGGAGGTCTAGCATCAGACTATAATTCTCGATGTACCACACATCCTTCTGGATGCGCTCCTCCATCTGCCACAGATGCTCCGTCTCGCCACGCGCACCGGTGACTTGCGCCCATCCGGTGATGCCCGGCTTCGCCCAGTGACGCACCATATACTTATCCACCAGTTGCGAGTACTCCTCCGTATGCTTGAGCATGTGCGGACGCGGGCCTACAACCGACATATCGCCACGTAACACATTGATAAACTGCGGCGTCTCATCAAGATTCGATCGGCGCAAGAACTCCCCGAACGGGAACTTACGCGGATCATGTTTGGTCGCCTGCAAGGTATCCGCCTGATCGTTGAGGTGCATCGAACGGAACTTATAGCAGATGAAATCCTCTCCGCGGATACCGGTACGCTTCTGCTTGAAGAACACCGGTCCTTTGCTTGACAGTTTGATACCGATTGCACAGATGAGGTATATGAACGGGAACAAAGTGCATAGGAAGAGCAGCGAAAATACGATATCAAACGCACGCTTGACAATCCGGTTAACCGGTTTGTTCAGCGGCTCCTCGCGTAGCGAGAGGACCGGCATATCACCCACCATCTCCACCTGCATGACATGGTGCACATAGTTGCGCACGTTCGGCACAGAGTAGAAGCGGATGAGGTGGTTCTCGCAGTAGTTCATCAGTTCCACGATCTCCTTGTTATGCCGGCTTGTGAGGTTGCAGAACACGATATCCACCGGTTGTTTCTTCAGGTACGACTCTATGTCCGCTATACCTCCCAAACGAGGGAGCACATCGGTGAACTGGTTCTGCGTACTCTCGTCGAAATAGCCCTTGATACGGAAGCCGGTGGTGGGAATCTCCGTCAGTTCATCGTACAGGTAGCGTAGGTTATGTCCGGCACCAACGAACAGCACGCGCCGGTTGCTGATCCCGTATGAGCGGAACCGGCGCACGATAGCGCGACCAACCAGACGGCTGCCGAACAACAGAAACGCCAATACTGCCCACAGAACAGGCATGTACCACAGATGTTCTATCGGCTCATACACGCGCGCTGTATAGACAGCAAGCGCATACAACCCAAATAGGAGTATAGAACTCCATAATGCATGCGTGGCGATCTTTGCTGCCTTAGCGAGCGGCAAGTGCGCCATCGGGGGATAGATGACAAACACCACGATATAGCATATGCCTAACCACACATACCAACCCTGGATCATCGGTATCATGCCCACAGCCATACCTCCCCAATAGAGGAGGTAGATGACCAACAGGTCAACCAAGGCGACTACCCATCGCCACAATGATTCAGATTCCGCAAATGTAGGCATTATGATTCCTTGTGTTTCTCACCGTAATAGCCGTACCCGTATCCACCATAGCCGTAACGACCGTAGCCGTAGCGACCATAACCGTAACGGCCGTAACCGTAGCCATAGCCGTATCGACCGTAACCGTAGCCGCGTTTGCCGCCCGTAGATGCATTCAGGATGCATGCCATATTGTGCATCTTCTGACCGGCATAGATATCTTGGATATAAGGTAACATCTCGCGTGAGATGTAGTTGGCACGTGTCACGAATATCGTCATATCGCCGTACTTGTCCAGATGAAACGTATCCGATACCAGATACAGCGGCGATGTATCCACCACGATATAGTCATAACGCTCCTTGAGCGCATTGAACAGTTTCTCCACATTCGGCGACTGGATAAGCTCGCCCGGATTCGGCGGGATAGCACCGGAAGGCATGATATCCAAGTTATCCACCACGCCGGATTGGATAATCAGGTCATCCAATGCGATCGTCGGATCCAGCAGGTAAGATGTCAGCTCGCCCTTGAAGTCAATATGCAAGTATTGTGATATAGTCGGCTTGCGGATATCCATACCGACGAGTACAACTTTCTTCTTCAGCAGCGCTAACGATGCGGCGATGTTAATCGCCACATATGACTTGCCTTCGCCATTCAAAGCCGAGGTAACCAGCAAAACAGGAGATTTCTTCTCCGGCAGCATAAACCGCAGGTTCGTTCGGATTGTTCGGAACAGCTCCGCCTGTGCCGAGTTGTTATGCGACTCCACCGCCACCACATTATCCGACGGCATATACAGCACATTCCCTAAGAACGGAGCCTTGACTACCGACTGGAACTCACGCTGATCCTTCACCTCATCGTTCAAGTAGTCCATGAGGAATAGGCATAGGAACGGTATTCCCAGTCCCAACAGCAGCGCTATCAGGATGATTCGCTTGCTATGCGGCTTGACTTGTGTACGCAGGATGGGACCGTCAATCGTCTTCGCCGGCATCACCGTTGATGCCAGAGTTAACGCATTCTCCTCACGTTTCTGGTAAAGATAGATATATAGTTTCTCTTTTATCTCCTGCTGGCGCTTAATCTCCACATACCGGCGCTCACGTTCGGGCAACTGATGGAGCTGCGAGGATATCTGGCGGTCTTTCTTTACCAAGTCTTTTCGCTTGATCTCCAGACCCTGCTTAAGATTGTCAACTGACACGAGGATAGCATTCCGCAATGTCGCCAGCTGCTCCTCCGTTTGCATATACAAGGGACTCACCTCGGTGACACTCCTTTTGATCTTCATCAGATAGAGCATCTTGTTGTTGTAATCACCGACAAGTGAGTTCAGCGATGCGTCTTTGACACCAAAGTTCGCCGGAATCAGCGATTCATTATTTACCTCGTGACTCAAGTAATCCGCAAGGAACTCCAACAGATTAATCTGAGTCTGCACATCTGCTATGTCGTTCTGGAAGGTTGTCTGGTTCTGCAGGACTATCGAAAGCTCTTTTGACAGGCTTGTTACGCCGTTGTCCTTCATGTAGTTCTCTACATCACCCTCCACGTCACTCAGTTCCTTCTCTACGATTTTTAGTCGCTCGTCAATAAAGTTCGCCGTGTTGGTTGCCATGATATTCTTGTCGATCACGGCATCCATGTTATACAACTCTATGACCTTGGTAATGATGTCTTTCGCGCAATCGGGTATGTCGCTTTCCATGCCAATTTGGATGACATTTCCGTCTTTCTTCGCCGGGCGCGCTATTAATGCGCGCAGGAGCAGATTTCCACGCGAAGCTCTCGGCAGGGTCTGTATTTGCAGCTTGTCCCCCACCTTCATGTGATAGTTTTCAACAAACTGGAGTTGACCGGCTGCCGTCTGTAGCGGATATCGCAGGTTATCAACGTGATACTTAACCTCGGTGCCTTTTGATTTCACCTCTATCACATAGTCCGCCTCTGTCCTTTCGATATTGATGGATATTGAGTAGAATAGCGAATCAAGGAATGAGGGCGGATAGATGACGCTGACAGTCGGAACAGGATACTGCCCCTCCCAACGCATGCCGCGTTTCTTCCTATACTCCGTTTGCAAATCAAGTTCCTTAACTACCTGCTCGATGATCGTGTGTGACCGGATGATCTCTATCTCGTCGGCAATAACCTTGCTCGTCTGATAACCCATCAACTGCATCATATCCGTTTGCAGAGACGAACGCGACAGGTTGTTGTCCGAACGGATCATGATGGTGGCCATCACGGAATAGACTTTTGTCTTATGCTGTAAATAGAACACAGCAGCACCCACGCACACAGCGGCACACAGCACAAACCAGTACCACTTGTACAAACAATGAAACAGGAGCTTGATAAAATCAAATTCCGGTGCGTCTTGCCATTTCTTTGCTTGATCCATTTTGCGTGTGTTTCTCTGTTATTTGGCGAGTTTCACCACTGCTATGATTACAGTCGTCATTGATCCTAATGTAGTCAGTACTGACAAATATAAGGGGATGTTCTGCGAGACTGCTGCATGCGCCGTATTGGACTCCACATATATCACATCATTCTGTCGGATATGATAATACGGTGAAGCAAATACGGAATGGTCATTCAGGTTTAGTCGCGCGAACTCCATCTTGCCGTCCACCTCACGGGATACCAGCACATTGTCACGCTTGCCGTATATGTTCATATCGCCTGCCAGTGCCAGTGCGTCAAAGATAGTCATATGCTGGTCATTGACATTATACCGACCGGGATTGCGCACCTGGCCTAATACAGTGACATAGAAGTTCTGGAAATCCACATTCACTATCGGATTCTTGACCGACTGGCTTATGAGCACCTCCAGCGTGTCCTGTAACTCGGTGGTAGTCAGTCCCGCCACATGCAATTCGCCCAACACCGGGAAATTGATGTTTCCTTGCGGATTAACCCAATACCCCTGCAGCGAAGTCCGCCCTGCAGCAGATGTTGACGTCAAGCGATGAGTGTTGGCTATAGGCATATTAAACACCTGCACAGCCTCCAGATCCATCGCATTAACCAATATCGTCAACACGTCACCCGCCGTGATATGCGCCTCCTTGATCGACTGATAGGTGGCATTGATCGTATCAGCCGACGACGCATCCACATCACGTAGGTATGACAACTTACGCTGCTGCGAGACACACGAGCTCAACAGAGCAACGGCACAAGCAATAAATATACTATACGATACGCGTTTCATTACTTACTTGCGTTCTCGTCTTCTTCGTCATCATCCGTATCCAAGTTGACGGTATCCGGAATGACAATCTTCGGCTTCTCCACAGGATAGATGATTACGTGTGATGCACGCGCCATTTGGGCGTCACCGGACTCAACGATTTCTATCTCCGTAGTGATATTCTCAGGATCGACGCCGCTCTCGATGAGTACGTTCTTAATCGTCTCCGCACGACGCTGACACAGGCGCTCGTTGATAGCACGGTCACCCGTACCGGCATCGGCCGTACCTACAACTTTATAGATATGCATGTAGTTCGGGTCGTTCAGGCTGATCAGACGCAGGTAGATATCCATGTGTGCCTTCTCATGCATCGACAACTCCGACGAGTTAATGGCGTAATATACACTCATCTCCATCGTATCGGGCACGCCATAGAATGCGGTGTCCTTCGTGATGGCTTTCACGAGCTTAGCGAGTTCCTGACGTTCCTGCTCGCGCTGCACAATCGTATCGGCCATAAGTTCATTCTTCTCCTCAACCTGTGCACGTTTCTGATCCAACTCCTCGTTGGCGGCACGTAGTTCCTCCAAGGTTGCCTTGTACGGGTTCTCTACCGTCTTCTTCCAGCCTACCTGATCGAAGCGGTAAGTAACACCAACCAGCGCATTCACATCCAATGCTATACCTGACGGCAGACCGAACTTGCGGGATGTAGTGGCCATTCCGCGAAGATCAATATTGATGATCCAGTGTTTGTCCACATGGAAACGGCTCAGATAACCGATACCACCACCTACACCGGCATTACATATCGGGTTTACCACACATCCCATGTGTACGTACGGCACAGCGTCATAGATTCGCTTGGAATCCACGCCGCGGCACAATGCCGTTGCATCCCACAACATATCTACGTGGATATAGTTATGCCACGAGCCCAAGGGGAATTTATCTTTATGCGCCTGCGCGTACTTAAACGGCAGATACCCTGTCGTCCAGCCGACACGTGCACCCAAATGCGGGTTCAACCATTTGGTTGCGGTGATCTCGGCCACACCGCCTACAGCATCCAGGAACTGGCGCTTGCCGGCCACGATAGGAGCAGACATCGTTCCTTCGTAGTGTCCCATACCGTTGAACAGCAGGCTCACACCGCCAGCGATATTCAACTCCCAGTTGTCTGCAAATGAGTTGGGCACATACCGCAGTTCAATGGCATCATCGTCATCACCGACATACAGAGCCGAATCCTCCGCCAGCAACATGGTAGAGTCGTTTTCCAACAGCGTCGAGTCATTCGCAAGCATCGTAGAATCAGCCACAAGCGCTGCATCGTCAGCTGCAGGAATAACAGAATCATTAGCCGCCAGAGCGGGCTCTTCTGCCACAGCAGCTCCGTCAGCTGCCGCATCCGCTGCAGCCTGCTCTGCATTGGCTTCAATCGTTGAAAGCAGCACAGAATCAGCTACCAGCACATAATCCGAACCTTCGGCAACTCCTACCGAATCCACTGCGACCGGCTCAGCCGCCGACTGCGACATCATAGGTAACACACATGCGACAAGCGTCGCTACCAAAAGTGTAATTTTTTTCATCAGAATATATTCTATTTGTTAATTATTTTCAGTAAAAAATACAAAAAGCCCACAAAGTTACAATTTTTTTATGAAATATGCAAATTTTTTCGAAAAAAAATGACAATTATTCTTAATTATCGCCAAATTATGCTATCTCTTTGTCCATTTTTCGGGTAAATTCTGCAAAATTATGTAACTTTGCATGTCCGGTGAGTTTTGCACCGGACATCTTTATGTTTTAATCCCCATTATTATCATCTTATGAACAACTTATCACCTGCAGAAAAGGCTATTCTGCAGTTCTGGCGTGATTTCATTCGCACCCATTCCGACAAATCCGTACGTCCTATGCTTTTGTACTACCTCATGACGGAAATGCTCATCAAGTACACCACGCAACTACCTGACCGCCCACGGCCGTCAGAAGATGCAGTCATCAGCATCGGAACAACCAGTGGCAGCCTGTCCAAATGGCGCAAAAAGTGGCACAAAATATGGCTCAATTTGCAACTGGAGTGATTTTCCCGGCGAAATCTTCCATTGGAAGAATTATTTCGGAATGTTTTTCGTACCTTTGTGCCGTCGTTAGAAAAACGCAGCACAAACATGAAAGAATTTTTCACATCCGTCCGCCACCAGACTGCCGTGCGCCTGCTCGGCACGCGTAACCTGTACCTGCGCACCGTATATTGCCACGTACTGGGGTACACCCAAGCGCACGGCAGCTGGCAGGGCACACACCTGGAGATGGCACACCAGTTGGAGCTAAGCAAATCACAGATCACCCGCTGCTTGAACACTCTGACCCACTCCGGGCTGGTACACAAGCAAGGCTCCGCCACGTACATCGCTGTCGGTGCCGAGTGCGTCCTGCGCGGTGCACTGGGGGCCGCAGGCGGTGCACAGGGAGCCGAAAGCGATGTCATTGGCACCCCGTCCGGTGCAGACAGCACTTCCCCTGACAACCCCTTATATACAAACAATATAATTAGAGAAACACGCACGCACCCGCGTGACGCGCCCGCTGCCACAAACGGGAGTCCGTCTTTCCCGGATTTCTGCAACGCCTACCGCTCTATCGGCGGCAAGATCACCGCACAACAGCACACCGCCTGCTACGACCTGTGGTGCCGGATGCCGCCGGTCAAGCGGCAGGCGGTTATGGATGAGCTGTCCAAGCCCGACGGGTTCCGGCGCCCACGGCCGGACTGGCTGCTAAGCGACTACCAGCTGCCGCCACCGAAGAACTACAACCGCAGTAGTGAGTTCGACTCGGCGGTCAAGACCATCCCGCTGGTGTCTGCATCGTACAATGGCGATTACGGCATCTACTCGCTGACCGATGCCCGGAAGTACGGCATGCAGATCAAGTGCGGCATGAACTTCCGATATGACACAACTTCCAAGCACACCTCAGAGTGAGTCGAAGCGATGTGCGACCCAAGTGCAGGGGATGTTAATCCGGTCTCGTCACAATCTCGCGACCACATCCTTACCACACAACACTATCATAATAACCATTATTCTTGAAATTGTATGAAAGTTATTCCAATTTTTCCCATCATCTCGTTCTACGGCAAACTCAGTAGCCGTGATCCGTTTTATTTCCGCCGCTCGCGCAAAGGGTACATCTATGCCTGCCGCTGTCCGAAACGTACCAACAGGCAACCCACCGAGGCGGAACTTGCCAACCGCCGGAGATTTGCCGAGACGTGGGGCAAACGCTACAAAAAAGACGACAATTGCACCGACACACAACTATGAGCAAACCCGCACGATTCAGGAAAACCGCTCTCCGTCTCACTTTGCAGACGAACATGCGGCAGACGGTCTCACCCATGGAGTTCGCCCGATGGCTGAAGTACTACTGCGAGCTGCGCCACCTGCCGGACGAGATCAACCGCGCCAAGACACTTGACGAATCCGTCGTGAATGACTTCAGCGCGTGGCTCGGTTATCCGTTGCGGTGAGGCACCGGCAACGCTCAAAACGGCCGAAAACGGGCTATCTAACACAAAAAACGGCGGTATCTAACACTTTCATGACGAAATGTTTGCAAAACCGCCGTTTTTGTGTGCATATTTGCACCGGATTTTATGAGAAATCAGAAATCAGAAATCAGAAATCAGAAATCAGCAATCAGAAATCAGAAATCAGAAATCAGAAATCAGAAATCAGAAATCAGAAATCAGAAAT
>CACZRD010000099.1 GCA_902783545.1 uncultured Bacteroidales bacterium | reverse complement strand
CACCCCTTCCCATTCCGAACAGGGTCGTTAAGCTCAGCAACGCCGATGGTACTGCGCATTGTGGGAGAGTAGGTAGCCGCCATTTTCAGAACCCCGGGGACTTTCCTCGGGGTTCTTTGTTTATATAATTATTCTTGCAAAGCACCCGAAATAAACGATATGAAACGGATACTATTATTTGCATTGCCGCTTGTGTTGCTGGCAACGTGCGGTTGTACAGACAAAACGTATATTCCACAAGCGCCTGACTATCAGGATACGACGATGTGGTTCACAGCCGATGACGATGCCGAGGGAACAGGCGCGGATATCTTCTATGTGGTTTCTACCTGGGAGGAAGATTGGCTGTATGAGGGCACGGTGTGCCATTATGCGGATGTGTGGAATGCGGAGCACCGGGCGCACATGGCGATAGAAATAAGCCGTGTGGCGGCGTACATGGCGCCGGGAAACCGGTTCTACGCACCGTATTACCGGCATATGACGATCGACGGCTGGGTGACTGGGGACGAAGAGCTCATTCAAAGTCGTACCCGCCTTTCGATGGGGGATGTGTGTGAGGCGTTTGACACCTTCATTGCCCGGCGTGACAACAGTCGTCCGCTGGTCATAGCCGGCTTCAGCCAAGGCGGCAAGGCGGTGGTGGAGCTACTCAAACATATGAGCGATGAGACCTACAGCCGGCTGGCAGCAGCGTACGTAATGGGGTATAAGCTTACGCCTGCGGATACCCTGTGCGCGCATATACATCCGGCGAAAGGCGAGACGGATACGGGCGTGGCGATCTGCTACAATACGGTGAAAGATGTTAAGTATGTTCAGCCCGTGATTGCGGCATCATGCTGTGCTATCAACCCAGTGAACTGGCACACGGACGCTACGCCTGCCATCTTGCATGACACGATCACGGTGACGCTGGATACGGCGGCGCATGTGCTGGTGGTGAGCGGTTACAGCGGAAGTGAGTATGCGCCGTACCGAGACTTCATCAATGTGGGCGATATCCACAGTTGCGAACCTTGGCTCTACAGCGATTGTATCCGGCAGAATATAGAAAAACGCATTGCCGGCTTCAAGGGCTTGGAGTAATCAAGAATTATCGTTATGTATTCTCAGATTATACAACCGATAGACATCTTACGTCCGTACATCTCCCGCTATGTGTTCGTGCAGGCGGAAGGCTCGACGGATATCATGACTCCTCCTTCCGATGACCCGCGTTTCGTTAATGGCAAGCATGTTCAGCCCTTGTTGCCAAACTATGGCAGTTTTATCTTCATACGTAACGCTGTGGCAGACATCAGCGGCACGCAGACGGATGAGCTCACTCTGCTCGGTGCGAACCAGCAGACCATTGGTTTGACAACCGTCAGCGGTTGGTTTGAAGGCATGATGCTTGAATTCGAACCCGGTGGTATGTATGCCCTGCTCGGTGTTGATCTGCTGCAACTGTCCGGCAAAGTGCTGCGTGTATCCGATTACGGCAACGCAGCTCTGCTGCAGCTCGACCGCATATTCAAGGATACATCCTCCGCCGACCAGATTGCCCCGCTTATGGATGCGTTCTTCCTGGGGCATCTGCCAGCGAAGGAAGACCTCAACTACACCCGAATCCGCAAGGTCATAGCCGCCTGCGATGCCGCCAAAGGTAACATCACCGCTGCTCAGATGGCGGCTGTCGCATGCCTGAGTGAACGGCAGTTCCTACGCGTGTTCCGTACGTATGTGGGTATCCCGCCCAAGCAGTTCGTTCGGCTCCGTCGGTTACATCGTGCCCTGCAAACGATGCAGCAAACCGCTGCCGGAGGCAATACCATCGATCTGCTCGCCGTCGCATTGGAGCACGGATACTACGATCTGAGCCACATGGCTATGGAGTTCCAGCAGATGGGATGCGTCTCACCCAGTCATTTCCGGATGTTGGGTATTCCCTTGACGGCGGACTTCTCTGTATTCTTCGGATAGCAAAAATACAAAAAATCAACACTCCAATCGGGCATTCCATGCAGAATGTCCGATTTTTCATTTTATTTTTGCAAAAAACGCCGTATCTTTGCATCAAATTTCAAAATATTACTAGTTATGCGAAAATTATCTATACTTATCATGCTTATGACGGCAGCGTTGGTGTCTGCCGAGACCATCAAGGGAACCGTAACTGATGCCAAAGGCGACGCAATGCCGTTCGTCACTGTATCAGTTCTTGCACAGGATTCGTCGCTCATCACGGGTGCTATCACCGACGAGAAAGGACAATACGAGGTAACGGTGAACGGATTAACGGGTGAAGAGATGAAAGGAATGATCATCCAAGCGTCGTATATCGGTTATCAAACCGCCTGTGGTGGTCCGGACTTCGTGCTCAAAGAGGAGACAGAGCACCTTGCCGAAGTGGAGGTGAAAGCCCGTAAACCCCTTGTGGAACGTCAGATGGACAAGCTCGTGCTGAATGTCAGCGCATCGCCATTGTCGGCAGGATCGAACGGCAACGATATTCTCCGTCGTGCACCGGGCGTGCGTATTGACAAGGACGGAAACATAACCGTCAACGGCAAATCCGTGGAGGTCTATGTGGATGGCAAACCCTCGTACCTGAGCGGACAACAACTCAAAGCCATGCTTGACGGTACGGATGGTAACACGATCGAGAAAATCGAGATCATCAGCAACCCCTCGGCTAAGTACGACGCGTCAGGACAGGGTGGTATAATCAATATCAAGACCAAGCGGAACATGATGCGCGGGCTGAACGGTATGCTCAGTGCTGGTTACGGAGGCATGTATTTCAGCGACGTGAAACGGTACTTGCAGATGGACATGGTGTCACTTAACCTCAATTACCGCAGCGAGAAGACATATACTTTCGGACAACTGACGCAGGTCTATGCCCAGAATGATATTGATTTTGAGACGGGGCGAACCATCCCTGCCACGGAGACGACTCCCGCCATCGAGAGCAAATCTGTGTCGGGCTACGATATCGATTTCCAATATTACATGCTCAAGGTCGGCAACGACTGGTATATCGACTCCGTGAATACGCTCGGATTCATTCTGCAAGTGCCGTTCATGAACATATCACAGCGCATCATGGATGGTCGTAACTATGCCTATACCGTCACGGGCACGGACACCGCATATAGTTATACGAACACCCGCACGCGTACCCGCGCGCCGCAACACACAGCGAACCTGAACTTCACCCACACCTTCAACGAGGCTCTCGAACGCGAACTGACCATCAATGCCGACTACAACCGCTACGGCACTTCATCGCAGAACTTCCAAGAGACGGATTATATCGGTTCGCACAAGCTCGGACTGGACATCAACACCCGTCAGAAGGTGGATATCTACAGCGCGAAGCTCGACTTCCAGACGAGGTTCTGGCAGACGGGCATGATCGAATGCGGCGTGAAGTATGCGCTCTCGTCAACGGATAACGCGATGACCACCGACTCCATACTTAACGATGCTAAACTCAGTCATACACCTTCGGATTTCCTCTATCAGGAACACGTGGCGGCAGCGTATATCAGCGTCGGCAAGCAGTTCGGCGAACACTGGTCAACGAAGCTCGGTCTGCGCGGCGAATATACATACAGCCGCGGCAACTGGATCAGCGCGGATTCGGTAACCAACAAGTCGTATTTCAATCCCTTCCCCACGGCGTATGTCGGCTACTCGAATAATGCCGTAGGCAAACTGCAGCAGCCCATAAGTGTGAGCATGAGTTACGCGCGGCGTATCAAACGACCGAACTACTGGATGCTCAATCCCTTTGTGACGAATGTCGATGCCTACACCTCTCAGATGGGTAACACCGAACTGACACCAGAGTTCAACAACGACGTGGAGGTGAACTTCTCATGGACACAGTACATGAACATCACGTTTAACTTCGCGCATACCCAGGATATGTTCTCGCAACGCGTCACCCTGCTGCCTGACGGTACGAGTTATGCGCAGTGGACGAACTTCGGCACGTGCACCACGCATGGCGGCAAT